>JBPBQN010000083.1:0-48662 GCA_050954865.1 Janthinobacterium lividum
ATACTGCTTTTACCCGACAAATAATTTGATCGTAATATTAACAAGTTTTATAGGATCAGAAGTTTCTTAAAACCGTATAGAAAAAAAACTTATTTTGCCTTCACAATCAAAATATCACTAATCTGTGTAGTGTACCTACCTGATAAAAACTGCTGCTTCATGATCCACTTTCGCTCAAAATCCATTGCACCTGACCTAACCACATCTTTGCCCATCAAGGCGTTCGTTTTACTTTGATTTCAAAAAGTTTTCCAGTGCATCTAAAGCTTTAACCCAACCTTCTTTATGTGGTGTAACTGATTCTTCATTAGCAAAATTATCCTGTTCCACTTTAATCCTGCTTTGTTCACCATCAGCAAGAAAACTGATGTTCAGTTGGTGATCACTTTTACTTACACCATCCGCAGAAACGTCCCAGTTCCAACTGTAAACCAGCTTTTCATTGGGCTTGACCTGGCTGTATTTTCCGGTGATGATTAAAGAAATTTTTCCGTTTTGCCCTTCAAATTCATAACGTATATCACCACCATCCTGCACTTGCTGTTCCACTTTTACCAGTGTATTTTCCGATGGTTTCCACCAGTGTTTCAAATCATCTGTCGTGATCCAGGCTGCATACAAACGCTCAACCGGTACAGCAAAATTGTGTTCTAATTCTATCTTTAACATGTTCTTTAGTATTAATTTAAGTTTAAATAACAGCGAACAGAGTAGTAAAATGTTTTAATCTTTAGTTCAGATCGTTTCCTGATGGGAATTCGTCTTGATTTTTCTACCTGTTGCGTGCAGGATTTTCTATAGGTAAAATACAAGATTTTAAAGCTGATCTGGAAGCAATCGACCAAAAGAACATTGACTATTTCTTATTTGAACGGGAAGAAAAGAATGCTGGCGAACGTGATAAATTAGAGAATCATTGCAGATTTGAAATGCAGGGCGATAAGCCAGTTTTGGTTTTCACATGGGTTCTGCTGTGCCTATGCAGATCAGGAAACAATGCTTTGTCAAGTTTGAGCACTATTTCCCGGATGGTGGTATTGCGGGCGGAATTTGGGGTAAGTAAGCTTTTCCGACACTTTGATCTCAAACGGCATACTTTTATAGGTACAATAAGGAACTGTCGGACGGCTGCTATTTTAACTTTATTAATTTCAATCCAAAAAAATCAATAAATTACTTCATTTAACGGGAAGGTTTTATATTGGATTAACTATTTAAGCAACAGTTGGAACCTGCGCAAAATTTTTGCATATTCTTCTGTACGATACAACCCGTTAGGAAAATGTGCAAGATTTTAAATATTATTATATAAGTAGATACTAGTTAATTGAATCAATCAATCAATTAAAAAAAGCAAAATTTAGGGTTTATACGGGTTGTTAAAATTCTGAATTGGAGAAATATCAGGTACAATATACCTTTAAAGCAATATCCAGTACAATAAGTAAAACACGCATATTTTATTGTTCAAAATTTATGAGTAATAGTTTATCTAAAACAATAGTTTTGTGAATGACGTGCTGATAGGTGCGTACATCTAAGAATTGTGTACAATTTAGACCGACCAAATTGGAATCAGAAGTTATTGAATTATTGGAGAAAATCAATATCTCTTTGCAGGAGTTAAATAGTCGTCAAGAAACAGAAAAATTATTCTCTGAATCAGAAAAAATATTTGACAAAATTGATCAAAGAGTTGAAAACTCTCTTGATCGAATACAAGATACTTTTGATCGAATACATGATAAAGTACTCGATTTCAATAATATTTTAATTGGTGCTTATTTAGTTTTAGGAACTTTCCCAAGTGAATCACCAAAATTGAAATTGTGGACTATAATATTTCCAATAATCAATTTGATGTACTTGATTTACATTGAAATAAGACAAATGGAGATCCATAGATTTGCTTCGAAAGAACACGAATGGACAGTAAAAGAACGAAATGAATATGGAAGAAGAATAAATAAACAAACTAATTTGTCATTATTTGCATTACTACTTTCACTCTTCTGTGTGATATATTTAATAATAAAATTAACATAGATATATTAAGCACAATATAGGTTTAACAAAAATCTTGGGAGCAGAAATTATCAAGTTTTTATTTGTTAGTTAGCTTTAGTTTCAGTGTACCAAACAAAATTTAGCGGCTAAAAAAGCATCAACATTTGAACATAAATTTAACTCTGGTTTCAGCGGATGGGCTTTAATTTTAGTTCTTAGCCAAGCCCTTTCCGTTAGGCGTAACATTATGATATACAGCCCTCCGACAAGTATCATTTCTTCAAAAGCTGACCTGTTTAGGATAGTAGAAACAGTTAGGAACTATCGTTTACAAATTATGTTTACTACGGGAAGACTTGTTTATGAAATGTATAGGGGACAAGGGCAAGATAGTTGGACATTACGGCCAAACATTGTAAGAAAGCTTAGTAATCCAAACCAAGCAGAGGCAATTGAAAAACAATTAGTAACTGACTTTAATACCGAACTGACAAAGAAAGGATTTTCTGAATCTCTTCAAGGAAGCTTTCTTAATTCTGCGTTTCATACCGAATGGCTTTTACTGCAACAGTCGCAACATTATCGAGTTCCAACAAGATTTATGGACTGGACAATAGATTGGGAAGTCGCATTGTTTTTTGCTGTTTCAAATGCTGCTGACGATGATTACGACGGACAATTTTGGATTTATATTGTTCCACCAGGAAATCTTACAATTGACGAATCTAATTCCAAATATTTAGATTTTGACCCTTTTACATTTGACCGTACAATCTTTTTAAATTCAAGCGGATATCTAGGAGAAGGCTACTTGGACAAGATAGCAGAAAGACGAAAGTCTAGGCAAAATGGAAGATTTTGTATTCAGCCCTACGATAAAATATTTACACCCTTAGAGGAGCAAGATGAACACAAATCTCATCTTACTAAAATAATAATTCCAAAAGAATTGAAGAAAATAATTCGTGAGGAATTAGCGGAATTAAATTATACAAATGAGAGCCTCTATGTAAACGAAGACGGTGCTATGAATACTATAGTTAAAGACTTAAGACAACGTTATAACGTATAAATGCTACACATAATATTGGTTTGGCAACAAACTGGCCGACGGAATAAGCTGTGGCTTTTGTTTTGCTATTTTGCTTCAATTTTAGCTGACGAATCAATTTTTTGCCTTATAAAAACAGTATTGAACTTTAGAATTTTTATTTAACTTCGGTTTAAGCGGAAGGATATCTATTTCCAGTTCTTCGCCAAGCCTTTTCTGTGGGTTGCAATTTGACTTGACTGCTACAAACTACTGATGAAACCTATAAAACTCTACGAAGCTTTATTTATTCTTAATAAGTGTAATCAGACAATTAATCGGCTATGGAAACTTATTGAAAATTCGCAAGGTCGAATCAAAGAAGTTGAGGATTTTGCGATCTTGTTTACTTATTACATCAAAATGGAAACGGTTTCATTTTTAGAAGAATTTAACAAAGGCTTCTATAACGAGACGGAACAACAATTCAAACAACGTGTTGATGAAATAAGGAAAATTTCTGCTCCAATAATCAAGAGAATAAACAAATGGAAAGACTTGGAGCGCTTTAGAAATAACATCATTGCGCATCCTTGGAGGCATAAAAGGCAATTTGTTGTGCCAGACCAAAATGACTACAATGTTCCGAGAAATTGGTTTGAGATTGGAGTTCTTGTTAATCTTAATAATTATGTTTGGGCAATGCTACAGGCAGAGTTTGACGTTGAGCTTAAAGAAGCTATGATTTATATGGCGACAAAAATTCCACCTAAAAGACCACCTTCTGACTATTCGCAACTCAATCAAGATCATCTACACATGGCGGACGAGGTTGAAGAAGTTTGCAAACAATTGAATAAAAAATACTTTTTAAAAGTTATACAATACATCTTTCCTGGGAACGATATTGATGACCCTTCAAAGGAATAAACTACAGCCAACATTGTTTAGCAAAAAACTGACTGCCGAAATATGCTTTCAACTTTTGTTTGCTGTTTTACTTTATTTACAACGAAAGGAACAAAAATTAGCTTGTAAAAACAGGATTAAACTTTGGAATTTTTATATAGCTTAGGTTGTCGTTTGCGGATTACTATCTCCAGTTCTTTGCCATTTTTTTTTATTACTAATAATGCAATAATAACATCGATGATTCAAGAAGTTCAAATCAGAACCATTTACGAAACGGCAAAGAAGGTTTATAAAAACGAAATTAGCGTTACTACGGGGTCATACGTAATTGCGGAAACAGGCATAAATAGAAGTTCTGCATTTGATTGCATTTATGCCTATTCAAAATTAAGAGATGGCAAATTATATACCCGAACTATTAGTGCTCCAATGACCGATTTTTACTTAAATGGAATTTATCAGGAAAATGGTGCAAATGGATTAAAGATTGCTTTATTGGCTATGTCGCAGCATATTGATTATTATGAACAAACTTCTGGTGCTTCGGTAAAAAAAGGAAGGGAAATCTATAATAGGTATTTCAATCTTTTAAAAAATGAGTTTGCTGAAACAATATTTCCTAATGAAATTGATTCTGAAATTTCATATATAGAAGGCAGCACTAAAAAAGTAACCGTTAATATTTATGAGCGGAATCCTTTAGCTAGACAGGAATGTATATCTTTTTTTGGTTCAAAATGCCAAGTTTGCGATTTTAGTTTTCAAACTACATACGGCGAATTAGGTGCAAACTTTATTCACGTTCATCATTTGGTAGAAATTTCAACAATTAGAAAAAAATACTCAGTCGATCCTAAAACAGATTTAATTCCAGTTTGCCCCAATTGTCATGCTATGCTGCATAAAAGAAAGCCTGCTTACTCTATTCATGAATTAAAAGAAATAATTAAAAAAGCAATACTGATATCTGTTTAGCAAAAGGTATCTAACTGATTTTCTACAAAGCTTGTTAGAATATCGTTAGCTTCTTTTATTTCTAACGCCAATTAAAAAAGTTCTACTTTATTACAGGTAGCTAGCATTTAAGCAAGCATAAAAAAGCCCGATTAAGGGCTTTAATTTTATTCATCAAAACCCGTTTCGTGCTGCACATTCAAGATATAATCTGCTGCTTTTTGAGCTTGTCCCGCAGCTCTTATGATAAGTGTTTTATCGTTTCTAAGGGCAGTTAACCAGTTTTCAATATATGCGGCACTGTTATCGAAAGTAGTGTCTTGTAAGCCAGTAACGGCATTGAGGAACGATGCGGTCATCTCGGCAGTCAGTTCTTCTTTTGCATAGTTTGGATTGCCAAATCCATCTGTTTCGGTCAATTCTTTCCGGTTTAACCTCGATTCATGTCCGGTACTGTGCGCCAGTTCGTGAAACAAAGTGCTGTAAAATTCAGCATTGGTATTAAAGCTTTGCAGGTCTGGTAAAACAATGGTGTCGGTTGATCTTCTGTAATAAGCATCCTGTCCTTTATAGCATATTTTAGGGCAGTTAGGCATGGATTCTACAATTTCTTCGCAGGCTGTAATCTTTTCCAGTTCTGTTTTTGGCTGCGGTTCATAATTTGGAAACTCAATTCCTTCTGTCTGGTCAATGTTGAAGACAGTGTAGATCTTGGGAACCATTTTCTGGTACTGCTTAGTGGTTTCTTCTGCTGTATGTTCGGTTTCTGTCGCATCAGTTTTACCTTTAATAGTAGCCCAATAGATTACGTGCGTTCCCTTTTCGCCTTTCATAATTGTACCTCCTAAATCCTGTGCCTGTTTGTAAGTTAGATAGTAAGATGTTTTGTAGCTTTTGATGTTAGTCAGGCAGTTCAACCAAATGCTATTCCACCCTCTGTAGTGGTTGTCAGTAATGAAGTTCTTAGGTAGTCCTGCCTGATTCCATGGGCATTTCCATGCGATGGTGCCTACTTCTAAGGCATGAATAATTGCGTTTGTTACTTCCTGATAGGTGTCTCGGAAGTTTTGTTTTGTTGTTGGTACTGGTTTGTGTGTAGTTGCCATAAATCTTAACCTGTTAAGTGTGGTGGGATAAAAAATTAATTATGGCAGCCGAACCGCAAGTAGTAAAGGAATAAGGGCAAGGTGGAGAGCAAACAAATTATAGGAACATGGAATAAATCGGACTGAAGCACAGCAAAGCGAAGCATAGGGAGAATTTATGCCGTGAAAGCTCTTGATTTTTTGATACTACCTTGAAGCGTGGACATAGGAGTGCAAAGGCAACCGTTTCCTTTCTACCTTGCTAACTTTGCTTGCTATGATTGATTGTTTGTGTGTGGTGGGTAGTTTTTCGCTTTTTATTATTAGTAAAATATAGGCTTCCAAATTCTGTGTTATTATATTTAATTGTTAAGTTAGATTAGGCAAAACTTCAACGAATGCTACTTAATTATAACTTGTTTAATCAATCTTAAAGTTTTCTGTAAATGATAGAGTTAAGTACCTTAAAAACAGCTTTTGAAACAGTAGGTAAAATCAAAAAAGCTTTTGAAAGCCTTAAATCTTCAAATTTATTTCTTAAAGAAGTAGATATCTATGACTTGATTGAAAAACATTTTTCTTTTGAGCCATTGCCAAAGGGTAAAATAAAATTGAAAGGAAGGCTTTCGAACTATACGTTGAATAGCAGTTTTCCTATTTACACACCAGGGCACTTTAAAGGTATGAAGCAGGACAAGCAAAAGTTATTTGATATCAAACATAATAGGTTTCTGGATCAATTTGAGTTAACTCTTCAAACTACGTTATTAAATATTCCATCTATTACTTATCGCCCGATCGAATTGCCAGATAAATCTTCTGCTAAGATACTTTGGTTGTATAGAGAAGATTTAGAAGGGTTAGTTTATGAACCGACAAAAAGTAGAGAGTTGAATCAAACTGGCCTCTGTGATATTTTTGGGATAGAAAATAAAGATAAGCCAATTCCCATCTTAGTAGATCTGGATTTTCCTAATCATTTTCTTTATAAAACATTAGAAATAATTGGAACAGTATTTACAGCATCAATTCAACTATTTGAAAATTTCTCAAATCAGACAGACAGTTTTGTTCTTGATTATTACAGTAACTTTTTCAGACCATTTTCTAGCCAAGATGGGATATTAGCAATTGATGCACGACGCCCTTCAGGAAATTTCAGACAACTTGAAGATAAAAAAAATCCTTTCAAAATTATCTATACGGTTCAAGGGTTAATTGAAATGCCAGAGAAATTTAATGATACTCGTGAAGCAAATCAAATAATGAATGAATGTATAGATGCAATTCCTGACAGACAAGGTCTCGGTGAAATTAATAGTATAGGTACAAAACAAGACGACATATCTATTTCAATTGTAAGTATAGGTAACACCTATTGGCAAAGACATCCTACTGAATTTACTATAGCTGCTTTTAAGGAAATTAATCTTACAGATGTTTCTTATAATCAAGCATCTCTTACTGAATTGACCAATAATTGGCAAGTGTGGCAGAAAACTGCCCGTAAAAGGATAAGAGATAATTTTGGTGTAGAACCCAAAATTAAACCTATAATTTGTTCAAATCCAAATCACGACAAATTATTTCATCCAAACGGACTACAAATTTCAAAAACTGTAGAAGATAAATTACTAAGTGAATTTCCAGAAGTGAGAAAGAGTATTGACTGGCTCGGAATAAGTGTTGGAAAAACTTAAAACAACTATTTATTACTTCTTGTCTGAACAAACAGACTACATTCAATCCAAAAGTTCAATAACTGTAACTTGTATACTGACAGATAACTTTTGGATTAATTTAATTTTCCTAATTTTCAATCATGAAACAACTGCTTCTTTTAATATCACTGTCAGCAATATTTACGTGTAATCTATCAGCTCAAAAGGTAACTAAAACTGATACGAGCAAAAGACGTATTGCAAATGTTGTTTTAGTTCCACCTCCACCAAATACGCTTACGGTTCCAAGCAATGTAGTTTCAAAACATATTGGTGAGTATGTTACTGTTTGCGATAAAGTTTATTCTACGCGGTTGATGGAAGGCTCAAACATGACGTTACTAAATTTAGGTGGCAATTATCCTAATCAAACACTAACCATAATGATTCCTGGTGCTGATAGAAGTAAATTTAAAGAACACCTTGAAACATACTTTAAAGGTCGAAGTGTCTGTGTGGCTGGTAAAGTGATCGATTACAATGGTAAGCCAGAAATTATAGTAAGCGATCCTGCAAAGCTAAAATTAGAGTTAACTGATAATCCTTTTTGAAGCCTGCTAAACTGTGAGAATAGCAATTGTCTGCCCGATAATACTCTGCAAATCTACTTCTATATCAGGTTCTAAAGATTCAATAATCAACCCTATCTCAACTTCATTCCGAAGCGGATAATCAACAGATTCTACAGCACCGATGCGGTAAGTAGCTTCTACATCGTTTAGCTTAACTAGGAACAAGTTACCAGCACTAATTTCTCCTTCTACAATCTAACCTGTTAGCACCTGCCCTATTCCAACAATGTTGAAATATTTACTGGTCTTGAATAAGGCTACTTGTTTGTTTTTTGTATATGGCATTGAGTTACTATATTGTACAAACCAATCTTAAATAAATGAAAAGACTCGTAATTGCTGTAATGCTGTTAATTTCAACGGTATTATATAGTTCTGCAAACAGTTTATCCGGAACTTATCGGACATCAGTTAAATCAAATTTTGATGAAAGTGTAAAAATTAAACTGATTCTCGGTAATAAAACGTACGAATTACAAAGTTACTCACTTACTTATTTTCGGCCCGATAACTCAAAAACTAATATTACTAGCAATGACGTTTTAACAGCTTATTCTCCATATCAAAAAAGCAACATCAGTATTATGTTAAGATCATCAAAAGTTGATCAGGAACTTTTGAACTGGCTTTTGGCACCTGAACAACAGAGTAAAGATGGACAGATCATTGTAAGTGATGGCGATTCAGGCAAAATCTTGAAAACCGTTACTTTTACTGGTGCCAATACGGCTTCTTATAATGAGAACAACAATACAAACACGTTTGGTGGCAACCCTCAATTCTCAAATTTCAGTTTATCTTACAAATCCATTTCTGTAAAGTATTAATACTGCTACTGCCAGTAATATCTATTACATTGACTTCAGCGAGCCGTCTGCGAGTGGAGAAAATCGTGTAAGCAGAGGCAATACGCAGTATGACTGCTTACAATGCTTCACAAAAAGTTGGCGTTGCTTTTGAATCAGGAAACGAGCGTATGGCCACCCAAAAGCCATGACAACTTTGAAGCGATTTTCGACCAGCAGGCGAGCCAAATTATGATCCGCGATTGGATTTAAAAATGATGTAGCGGTGCGGAATTATTTTTGAAGACAGAGGAAGCGGATATGAAGGTTTTCCTTACTCAAAATCAAACAGCATGACAAGTCAAGCGCAGCGGGTGAAGGTTAATGGCCTTGTGCGATATATTAACCGGAACGAAACTTGGCGTGTCTGTTATGATGAGTTTGGAAAACCGAAATGCCTTATTTCCTGTAAGGGCTTGTGCGTGAGTGGCCTCTGCGCCCAGCTATAAGCATCGCTTGGCTTTCTCCGTGTAAGCAACCGATGCGGGAGAGCCAAGTGTAGGCTTATGGTCTAATAACAAAGTTCTGCCTTTTGATTATATCTATATATTTAAGTTACAGATATTCAGCATTTTATACCTTTATAAAAGTAAAAAGAGCCTACCGAATTGGTAAGCTCTATAGTGTGATGATTACAAACAATCTTCCTATCGAGGACTGATGGTAACTTGGTAAGTTACTTCCTTGCTATTTATTCCTGGCGGATTCTCAGTTAATATAAATTGTAAGCTTGTTGTAGCGTAAAAGTGCCCTATGCCATCACCTTGGTTTGCTGTATTATAATTGACAGCTCTTAGTAGTTTCATCTGGTTTTTATATTCATTCCACAACTTCTTACCTTTGAAATTATAAATTAAAACCCTAACGGGAGTTGGATCGGAACTTGATGTTAAAGTTCCACCTATTAACCCATATTCTAATAGAATATCTTTCGGCTTTTTAAAATATAACCAAGCAACAGAAAAATCTTTGCCGGATGTGTCTGGCGGTTGTGGTGCCATCCAATTTTTATCAATGAGCTTTAAACAGTCATTTGTATTCCGATCAAAACCTTTCACGTCCATTCTCCAAAATTTAAATTATTGAATTAAGTTGGTCGGTGTAATTTCCTGTGCTTTACATTTGGTCGATAACAAAACAATTGACAAAAAAGCTAGCAAACATATTTTGAGCATAATTTGACATTCAAAAATAAACGACTTTGCCTAATACCGGAACATAAACGCTGTACTCAAACTGATCTGCATACTTTTCATAAGAAAGCAGCTTTTGAGCGACTGGTCTGTTTATAGTGTAATCACTCCAATATTCTGCACTGAGTTCCTTCAAGCCTGCAACAACTACACTCTCCTGCACCTGAGCAACTTTAAGCCTTATCTTACGCATCGTATTGTTTACTGGATCAATGATATAACCAGTCATAATTTGAACTTCAACTTTGGCATTTTGTGAAGTAGGTTGCGAAGGAGAATTAGGATAATTAGGTTCGTATGTAACATACTGTGCCTTGGCAATTGTAGCTGCGCCAACACTTAGAAGTGTTGCAAGTAAAACTTTTCTAAACATGGTTTTGATTATTAAAGCACCGCTGCAGCCTCAACGGTAGGTTTTTAAACACAATAAGCGCAGGACTGAACTTATTTGCGTCTTAGAGGCCCTAGGAAGCCCACACTACAACAAACAAGCCAGCACCCACGCTTATCGCATGGGCGTCGGACTCATCTGTTCTTGTAGTGTTAAAAATTTCCTAGGTTTCTAAAACAAGAACAAATAAAGCTTAACGCTTATATTTTCAATAAATAATTTTCAATGGTTGGGTACTGTCTGTTTCGTAATGTTGATTTGGTTTTAATGCGAATGTAATTAATGGATATAATAATTTATGCTACTCGCTGCAAATTTCTTTTAACAGTTTTAGACTGGTGCCTGATGATGCGGTTGAGGTACTTTTCCTCTTCCTTGTAGCTCACGTATTCATAGAAATCATCACAGTTTGTAATCATGCAATCGATATGAATGCAGTCTTCAATGTTATGCGCTGTGCTACCTTTCATCGTAAACCTGTATAGAATCCGAAGGAACTGGCTCGTAATCTCGTGACACGAGTGGCCTGTTTTGTTGATGTTGAAGCCGAAATATAGCCTATAATGATCGTGATACCATCCCAGTTGAAGGTAGATCAAAGGGGAAATCAGTTCATTAACAATCACCGGATATTCTTCAAAAGGCTGTTTGATCTTCCTAATCCTGATGTGCCGCAGCGGTTCTTCTTCAATTGTAGATAATAGTGCTTTAGTTTGCTTGAGGATTTGGGCATAAGCTTGCTTAACTGACTCATTATAAGTAACAGTAGCTTTGGTACGTTTAGTAATTGTGTTGGTAATGGAGTTTGATTTTTTCATAGCTTGAGGTTTAGAGTTTGAGAATTTGAGGTAATAAAAAAAGCCCGATAGTTTCGAGCTATCAGGCTTGGTGAGTAAATGGGTTACGGTGCTGGTAAGTGCTTATTCGGCAGCTTCTACCTCTAGATAATAAAAGAACTTTTCGTTTTCCTGGTCGATCTTTCTCTGGAAGAATCCTTTATCGAGCGGGAAATTTCTCATTTGAGATGAAAGGTAGTTTTTGATCATGAATGCTAAAATCTCCTGTTCAAACGGGCAGTTATCAAAATGATAATCAACGAAGTAGAATTCGCTAAAGCAACACCACAATTCCAGATAGAGACTTTCACATTGGAAAACGTACATCCTAGTCAAACTATCTGAAATATCACGTTTGTAATCACGTTCATAAACAAATACATTTCGTGGCGTAAATAATGCCTTAACTTTTTTTAATACTTTGTGGTAACTGTCTTCAGTATTACTGTTACTGAGCTGCATATGCTTATCGTTGTATCTTCTTTTTGCACGAATCCAGAATTTACTTTCACGATACTTTTTTGGTGGTTCTACAATTTCGGGTTTTTTCAGGTCTGATTGATACTCCATAGGTGTGTTGTTGATGGTTAGTTTAACAATGGGTTAATAGGATATTTGGGTTAGTTAGGTATGGCAGGCACGACTCTTCTATATTTTAAGAAGTGAAAATGAGGATTGGAAATGAGGCTGGATTTTAGGAGTGCTTGAGTGGCTGCTATGGCTGGCTAACACCCATTTTTTTACTTTCCAATCGTAACCATGCTCGGGGGTTCAATCAGATCTGGTGCTATGGTCAAATAATATTCATGATTTTCAAAACTGGATGGTTAAATGAAGTCAGCTATATATAAGCGCAACCAATAATTTTAGTGCGGGGGTAATTTTTGAAGAAAGCCTTATTTTTTGTCCTAAAGGTCTAACTGTAATATGGTACGAAGGTGGGATTCTTAGGGTACGGGGGGTAATTTGTAAACAAGGCAATAAAATTCAGCTGCTTAACTACTTCGTGCCTATTCATGGTCAAAATTGCTAGATATCCGTAAATCCAAAATTGGCAACTTTTCGTAACTGCAGAAAAAACACTTTAAGCAATAAGTAAAAAAATGGAGTCTGACCAACTGACCGCTGATGCAATTATGCTGCACAAGAAACAAATGATCGCATTAATGGATGAAACAATCGAACGAAAAAAGCTACAGTTTAAACAACTAATGGCTGATTTTGAAAGCTTGGAATCTGAAATTTCTGGGTTAGAAAACGATCTTAAAAATCTTATTTCTGCAAGCGCGGAAAAGAGTTTAATGGATTGCCTCTACTAAATTGTTGGATCTGAAAGACAATTTATTTATAATCTAAATTATCAAAATCAATCATTAAGTGGCTATGGTCGAAGAACAGTGTTTTTATGTATTCCGGCTCTACTTCTGAATTTTGCTGCTCTTCATTAATCTCCAGGATTATGGGGTGTAATTTCTCTTGCAATAACATAATCGAAAGCTATTAAGTATATAGGGCAACAATTATGCTTATAAATTAACTTACACTTAACTTTATATTAATATTGTTACAAATGCACTATCATCTGCTTTTTAGGCAATGGTTACCTGTATTAGTATTATGGGGGTAGCTTAATTTTGACCATAAAAAAATTATACATTTTTAAATTTGAGCTAACCGCCTTACAATAGAAAACGAAAAAGCTGCACGAATGCAGCTTTTTTTTAATCCAAAGAATTTGCTTCCTGTATAACTAAATAAATTGATTGATTTGTTGGATTGACTGACTTCGTCAATCCAAAGTTTTAACCTCCGGTATAAAACTACATTTTAGCTCCTATTTTGGATTGATTTTTAGCTCAAAACAATTTTTGTTTCAAGCTAAAAGCTTTTTCACCTTTCAACGTCGTACGATAAGCTTCAAAAAATTTCCTGATGAAACTGGACGTGAGTTTGCGTTCCAATGCTATATTTTTGTATACGCTTTGCAAGCCGGTGAAAATTTCTAACTCTTGGTACGTTGTATTTTCATTAAAGAAAGTATAAACCTCTGGAGCTAATCGTCGAAGAAGACTTTTGGCATCTGATTCTCTGACCGCCTTTTCAATAGCAACTTGATCGTAATTTGCCTGCTCCAACCCTTCTAGACCAATTGACCAATAGGCTTTATATATGAAGTTGTATTCTCCTATTAGCTTATTCATCATACTCGTTGGGGCAAAAGCAAACTTTCCATTTTTAGAAGTCCACTGGTCAAATAACTCAGCCGCAAACTGCCATTTTTGAGCTTTGGTTTGCTTAGTGTGCATCATGAACAATTCGCTATCTTCTAGTTTGTATGAATCATCTTGGTAAGTTACAGTAAAGTGTTTACTCACTGATTCATAAGCTTTCTTCAAACTGGCAGCTTCCTGATAGTAACCCTTAACACGGTTCTCATGTATAAAATTATCAACCATAAAATAATTCAGTTTTCCATTAGAGTAATACCGCTTTTCTTCAGATGCTTCAATAGCTTTATTAAATGTTTTCTTACTTCCCGGATTGATTGCTTTATCATGTCCCGCTATGAAGCCTTCAAACGTATCAAGACTACCTTTCAGATAATAAAAAGCTTCGTCTTTGCTCATGAAGTCAATTTTCGGATTATAATTAGTGATGTGAGCAATGCTGCTTACACCATTTCTTAATCTGCCAACTATTTGGATCACTTCCGTCTGCGGATCTAAAATACTATGCTCTGCAAAAAAAACGTCTGTTACCATAAGAACATCTGGCCGTTCTTCAATTTCAATATCGAAAGCACTGAAATACCGACTGGTGAAAAAATTATATTTCCGCATGGCCTCTATGCTGAAATTGCTACGTGCGTTAATGAAACCTTTTCCTCTTAGACTTAATACACTATCTTCTGAACAGAATGCTACACTTTCATCTGCAATGCCCAGGTTATCAATGATACTTTTTATCCCGGCAGTTGAATTTATAAAAACACAGACTCTCTCGGTATCTAACTGATCAATGTACTTTTTAACTGCTTCCGCTACATTGTTGGTACTAACCAGCGTTAATGGCTGGCTGTAATCATAAGTTGGTTCAATTATGTAATAGGAAAAATCCTTAAAACGATCATCCGTAAACGGTAAAGTAGTTGCAGATACCAAAGCTTTTTTTGAAAATTTAAACAAGGTGTCAAGCGGTGCGGCCATTGCGCCACGATAAGAACTATCAGTTACAATTCGCTCACACTCATCATATAATAGAAAAAAAGTTTGCTGCATCTCCTCTGGATCTTCAAAAGCTTTAACTACTTTATCCATGAAACCCTCGGGTGTGGATAATATTCTTTTGTACTTCACATCAGATTTTAGGTACTCTTTAATCATGGCAACAGTAATTCCCTTGTACACGCCCAATATTTTCTGATCCGGGAAGTCCTCATTATGCCTTGCTACTTTTGCCTCAATTACTGGAACGTTTGGCAGTATGCCGATAAGGTTATGTAGGAAATACTGAATTGCATAACGGGTAAAGCCGCAACCTGGAATAGTTTTAGGATAGATTGCATTAGGCAACAGCCCAAACATTTGGAAAAATTCCAGATCGCTGATCTTTTGATCTTTGTTAATTTTAATTGTTTGTATGTTCATTGGAAAATGGTTTCCCGTCCAGTACATCCATATGTACTGCCAGTTTTGTTAGAAAATTGATTTAAAAAAGCCCGGCAACATACCTGCTGCCGGGTCAGCTTAGTGCTTGAAAAATACCTAAGCTTGTTCTGCTTCTTCTATCAAATCATCATAAGTGAAATCAATAGTGAATTTGTTGTCGTACAAACCGCTGATAAAATCAAAGATTTTGCCGATGGATACCACCTTAACGCCTTCAGTATTACCATTTCTATTGAAGTCCTGGTATTTGTACTGATTGCCGCCTCGGTCCTTGCGATGCTTCCTGTTGGGAACAATCCGGTACCCTTGTTTGACTAAATCGAAGAATGCAGACATTTCTTCGACATCCTGCTCGCGACCATCATCGTTAAATTCGAACAGTTCTTCCGGGCTGATAAATTGGAAGCTGCCTTCCTTGCCCAGGAACATTTTAGCAGTTATTAAGATTTTACTGCTAGTTTGGGAGTTTAAACTCCTCCGAGTTATCCATCTCTTATTCATGAGATTTGATGCACCTTGCTTAGTTGGGGGTCGTTAGCTTAAGTGACTATTTTTTTGTCCGACGTCAACAGCTTTCCCGTTAATAATAATTTGTTTGCTGGAGATTTTTCGAAGGTCGGACGGGGAAATTTGGGGTATAGAGAAGTTATTCTTTGGAGAAATAATTCAACTGTAAACGCCTGAAATACACTAAGAATAAATGTGAAAAAATTGGTTTCAGCCATAAAGTAATAAAATCAAATTTCCCCTATTTTTTCTTCAGATTTATTCTCTTTGCTTGCTTTCTTTACAATATCCTTCACTACCTGAATGAACTTATCGCGCGTCATAGTTTTTTCCTGTGAAAACTTAGTTTTGGATTTAGTGCGAGTAGAATTTTGTTTAGTGCTAGGAAATATATTAAACATTGAGAAGTAATCGAAAAGAAATGAATAATAGTGCTCCTTGAATTTAAAGACCTTATTTTCTTTCAAATATTTTAAAGCAAGTAAAACCACTTTTTCGAGTACCTGATATTTATCAAATTTATTCTTACCATGGGATTCATATAATTCATCCAGTTTATTAAAGTCAAAAAGGTCTTTACTTAATTCTCTATAAAAATCTGTCTTATTTTTTTTATGCTCATCAAGCATAAATTTTAAGGTATAATTAAATAGGTAAAAATTGAAGTGATAAGGTAATTTTACATCAGCTAAATCTTTTGTTGTTGAGGTAGCTGAAAATCGTTTGAGATTCCTTTTTGAGGTACATTTAATAGTGAAAATCAAATCATTAGGTATATATAAAATCTTATCGTAAATATTTACACGTTGGAATCGGATAAGTTCCTTATTAGCTTTTTTTGGGGAAACATATGTTAGCAATGCTTCTTCATCAGCCAAGTCTTTAAGTAAAGACTTCTTAACAAAAAAATATTCTTGAGTATATTCATCATATCCTTCTTTGTATTCGGGATCATTCTTCAGGTTTACATAAACAGGCCAACTATTTCTTATTAAGTCAAGTATAAATTTGGCATTTTCGAGTAGATGATTGTTCCTATTTGTAAGAATGCTTTCCTGTTCTGAAAACGGATCGTAAAAATTAATCAGGTATAAAAGTGGAGCCATATGCTTTAGCTCGATATGATTATCTAATAGCAGCTTTTCAAATTTGGCTTTAAATGTATCTTTTTGGTCTTCTAATAGAAATTGAGTTCCAAACCTTCCACCGTATTCTATTTTGTAACACTTTTTCTTTGCTTTAAAGAATTTAAACTTTTGGAAACCTTCACCTACGTATTTTAATGTATCTGCTTCCGGTTGAGCATAAAGCCAGTTGAAAAAATCGCCCGTTAATACAATAGGAAATGTATAAAACTTCTCTTCCATAAATCTGCTTAAAAACCAATAATAAAATGTTGGCAAAATAGCAATAGCGAAGATATTTTCTCCGCTATTCTTTTAAAGGTTTAGTAATCCAAAATTATTTTAGAAAACTCAGTATTCTATTGTTTACATCATCAATTAGGCTTTGATCAAAATTGTCCAAATAAATATTAGTGATTTTATTTCCATATTCATGTCCTAATGCTTCTGCTATCAATTCATTTGAGTAACCAAGACGTTTTGCTGTAGTTGCCCATGTATGCCTTGAAACATATGTTGTAACGTCTTCAACTATACTGCATCTTTTGGCTAATCTATCAAGATATTTATTCACTGTTTTAACCCATTGTAAGATAATGGCTTTAGCTGTCAAACCGTTTTCTTTAATGTTAGCAGGAAGTATTGGAAGTAAATATTTACTGTTTGACACGGAATAATTAGAAAAAAGCTCCTTAGTAATTGAATGAAGCTTGATATTCAATTCTTTACCTGTTTTTCTTCTTTTATAAGTCAACATATCCTTCCTGATGTTAGCCGCGGTAAGATATGCTAAATCTGTAAATGAGGCTCCTCGAAGTGTAAAACTGATTAAAAAGTAGTTTCTAGCGTGCCACTCCTGAGATTTGGGGTTCAAAGGAAGTTTAGCTATTTTAACTAATTCATCAATCGCAATAGCACGTTTTGCAGTTCGTTCTGTCTTTATTTGTACTTCGAGAAAAGGATAACAAGATCGATCAACTAAATTTGCTTTAATCGCCTTATTGTAAATTGCTCTTAGTGTTCTAAAATAATTGCTAATCGAATTAGGTTTTATTCCATCCTTAATAAGCTGATTCTTAAATCCCACTAATAGCTTGTAATTTATATCAGTAAATTTAAGTTTAGTATTTGCTGTATAAACCATAAGCCTATTTAAAGCAGTTCGATAAATTATTGCATTACCGGCTTGGTTAAGCGAAACCATGTCGTCAATAAGTTGCTGTGTAAAATCTTTAAAACAGATCGTTTTTGTAGCAAGGGGTGCTTTATAGTTTTCTGTAAGCCGCTCTTTTAAACTTTCAATGCTAAATGTGTCCTCACCTTCTAATTCTAATACTGCCTTTTAAATCTTTAGATACTGTTCAGTGATTTTCTTGTTAAGCAATTTGTAACTGGGATGCTCTGGTTTGACCTGATTCTGATCTGAGTTCCACAATTCTTTTTTGATTGTAACGCCGGAACTGATCGTGCTGGCTTTTCGATTTGAAGTGATTCTAATAATTACGGAGAATGTACCGTCCGATTTTACGCGCCTTTCATCTAATAATACTTTATAGGTAACCATGATCTTTTGATTATGGGTACTGTGTTTGTGCAAACTGTGCGCAAACATTGTGCAAACAAATAATACAAATTAGAGCCTTTTGAATAATGTAGAATGGACATAAAAACAAAAAACCCCTTAGAAATCAATCTAAAGGGCTTCTGTTATGTGGGAGATACTGGGTTCGAACCAGTGACCCTCTGCTTGTAAGGCAGATGCTCTGAACCAGCTGAGCTAATCTCCCTTTGGGACTGCAAATATATAAGTGAAATCTATTTATGCAAAATATTTTTTCAGATTTTTCAGAGTGATTATTTAATGCTTTGTTTATCAGGCATTTTATTGGTAAATGAACATTGATTGCTATTATTTTTATTTTAACCCAACACTTCTTCCAGCACTTCATGCGAGCGGATTTGTCCGAAACCATCAATATGCAACGCGTAATATTCCAGCAAACGATCTAAAATATACCGGCGGATATCATTTGGAATCTTAATTTCCGGCAAATCTTCAAAATTTCTGCCGATCAGTAAATTAAAATATTGCGTGTATGGCGGCGCCAGAAACAAATTATGTTCCGGCCGTTTGGTTACGAATAAACCATCCTTCAAATCAAAATAAGAAGCGGTTTCTCCTGTGTTTTTTTCGGGATGAAAACCTAAATACCTGCTCAGCTGCACCATAAAAAGCAGATGGAAATTGGCCAGTCCGCTTTGTTGATGATCCAGCCATTCAACCGAATAAAAAATAAAATTGAACAGCGTTTCGTCGGTTTCCTGCTGGCGGATGGCTTTGTAAATCACTTCATTCAAAAAAATTACTAACGAAGATTTCACTACATCATACGGAATTTCAGTCAAAACCGGCACATTTCGCAGTTCGACCACGCGCTGGATATTGCCGTTGGGTTTGTGATAAACCACCATTTCCAGCAAATGCAGCGGCTGCAACATGTTGCGACTGATTTTGGCGCGCGGCTTTTTCACACCGTTGATGAGATACGCCTGCAGTCCGAATTTCTCTGTAAAAACCTGCACCACCACGCTGCTTTCGCTGTAATCTGTGGTTTTGAAAACGATGCCGCGGGTTTTGTGTAACATCCGCCTAAACTAAATATTTTGTATTGATCCGAAGAAATGATGATACTGTTTTTATCGGTATAAATTTGTTATGAGCTTGATTTTAGGTCGATAAAAACAGCATCGCCGCACAAAATCTTAACAATTTGTTTTTGCTTTCAGCGATAAAAATTTCAGCTTAAAACCTTATTTTTGCACCTCTTAAAATTGAGGTAAAAGCATTGATGTACAAGGAATATAAGCAGTTAAATTTATCGGAAATCGGCAGCGAAGTGCTGGAATTTTGGAAACAAAACGGCATTTTCGAGAAAAGCATCAGCAGCCGACCTGCCAGCAAACCTTACACTTTTTACGAAGGTCCGCCTTCTGCAAACGGAATGCCCGGCATTCACCACGTAATGGCGCGCTCGATCAAGGATATTTTCTGCCGCTATAAAACGCTGAAAGGTTTCCAGGTGAAACGCAAAGGCGGCTGGGATACGCACGGTTTGCCGATTGAACTGGCGGTAGAAAAAGCTTTGAATATCACGAAAGATGATATCGGCAAAACGATTTCCATTGAAGATTATAACGCTGCCTGCCGCAAGGAAGTGCTTAAATATACCGACATCTGGAACGATCTGACCGAAAAAATGGGTTATTGGGTTGATCTGGAAAACCCGTACATCACCTACAAAAACGAATATATTGAAACCCTTTGGTGGATTTTAAAAGAGTTTTACAAAAAGGGTTTGCTGTATAAAGGTTACACCGTTCAGCCTTATTCGCCGGCTGCCGGAACGGGTTTGAGTTCGCACGAATTGAACCAGCCTGGCTGTTACCGCAACGTAAAAGATACTTCCATTACGGCCGAATTTCATCTAATCAACAACCAGATTCATCCCTTGATTCCGGTTCTGTTTGAAGAAGAAACGGAAGATACCACGATTTTGGCTTGGACAACCACGCCCTGGACTTTACCTTCCAATTGTGCGCTGGCTGTTGGCGACAATATTAATTATGTTAAGATAAAAACCTTTAATCCATATACTTACGCGCCGGTGAGCGTAGTTTTGGCGAAGGATTTAATCAACCAATACTTTAAAAAAGAAGGCGAACATGCTTCTTTTACCGACTATAATTCGGGCGATAAAATTATTCCCTGGGAAATTGCTGCCGAATTTAAAGGTGCAGAATTAGTTGGCTTGCGCTATCACCAACTGATGCCTTACGTTTCTAACGAAGATTTGGAGCAAAATGCTTTCCGCGTAATTGCCGGTGATTTTGTTACGACGGATGATGGAACCGGAATTGTGCACACCGCTTCTATTTTCGGTGCAGATGATTTTCGGGTGGCGCGCGCAAACGGCGTTCCTTCGGTTTTGGTTCGGGATGAAAATGGCAAAGAAGTTCCGCTGGTAAATAAGCAAGGAAAGTTCGTTGCAGAAGTAACGGATTTTGCCGGAAGATTTGTTAAGGAAGAATATTACAGTGATGCCGAACGCAACAATCCGGATTTTAAACCAACGGATGTGCTGATCGCCATCAAATTAAAAGAAGACAACAAAGCGTTCGACGTTAAAAAATACGAACATAGTTATCCGCATTGCTGGCGCACCGATAAACCAATTTTGTATTATCCGTTGGATAGCTGGTTTATCAAAACCACAGCAGTGAAAGAGCGAATGGTTGAATTAAATAAAACCATCAACTGGAAACCGGAATCAACCGGAACCGGAAGATTTGGTAACTGGCTGGAAAATCTGGTTGACTGGAATTTATCACGTTCCAGGTATTGGGGAACGCCATTGCCGATCTGGCGGACAGAAGATGGCTCCGAAGAAATTTGTATCGGTTCGATTGAAGATTTAAATATGGAAATCAAAAAATCCATCAATGCTTCTTTTATGCCACCAAATTTTGCTTTAGATGATTTGCACCGTCCGTTTGTGGATGATGTGATTCTGGTTTCTCCAAACAGCAAAAAAATGTTTCGCGAGCCGGATTTGATCGATGTTTGGTTTGATTCCGGTGCGATGCCTTACGCGCAGCATCATTTTCCGTTTGAAAATCAGGAAGAATTTAAAACTTCTTTTCCGGCAGATTTTATTGCAGAAGGTGTGGATCAAACGCGTGGCTGGTTTTTCACTTTGCACGCCATCGCCGTGATGCTGACCGATAACGTGGCTTATAAAAACGTGATTTCCAACGGATTGGTGCTGGATAAAAACGGCAACAAAATGAGCAAGCGTTTGGGCAACGGCGTTGATCCTTTCGCCACGATTGCCAAATACGGTGCCGATGCCACGCGCTGGTACATGATCAGCAATGCTTCGCCCTGGGATAACCTGAAATTTAATGAAGAAGGTTTGGACGAAGTGCGCCGCAAGTTTTTCGGCACGCTTTACAACACGTATTCGTTCTTCTCGCTTTACGCCAACATTGATGGTTTTACGTATAAAGAAGCGGATATCGACCTGAAAAATCGTCCGGAAATTGACCGCTGGATTTCATCGTTATTAAATACGTTGAGCCAGGAAGTTGACGGTTTTTACGCTGATTTTGAGCCGACAAAAGCAGCACGCGCTATTCAGGATTTTGTGGATGCGCATTTGAGCAACTGGTACGTTCGCCTCAGCCGCCGCCGTTTTTGGAAAGGTGATTACAGCGAAGATAAACTATCGGCTTACCAAACTTTATATACTTGTTTGGTTACGATTGCTAAATTGATGTCGCCGATTGCGCCGTTTTTTGCAGAGCGTTTATTCAGCGATTTAAATAACATCACCAAAAAAGAAACAGTAGAATCAGTTCATCTGGCAGAATTTCCAACTTATCACAACGATCTCGTTGACAAGGATTTAGAAGAACGGATGCAATTGGCGCAGGATATTTCTTCGTTAACACTTTCGCTGCGGAAAAAAGTTGGCATTAACGTTCGTCAGCCTTTGGCCAAAATTTTACTACCGATTTTAAATCCGCATTTTCAGCAGCAAGTAGAACAGGTGAAAGATTTGATTCTATCGGAAACGAACATTAAAAATGTTGAGTTTTTAACAGACGATGCTTCTTTTATCAGTAAAAAAATCAAACCTAACTTTAAAGCTTTGGGCAAAAAAGTGGGGAAAGATATGAAGCTGGTTGCGGAAGCAATTGCCCGATTTAACCCAGAAGAAATAACAGAACTGGAGCAAAATGGACAAATTCTCATCCCTCAAACCTCGCATCTTCTAACTTTATCAGATGTAGAAATTACGGCGGAAGATGTTCCGGGCTGGCAGGTTGCAACACTTGGAAAACTAACTGTTGCGCTGGATATAGCTATCAATGAGGAACTTAGACAAGAAGGAATATCGCGCGAGTTGATTAATCGTATTCAAAACCTGCGTAAAAATCAAGGCTTGGAAGTAACCGATCGTATCAATGTGCGCATTCAGGATAAACCCATTGTTACACAGGCCGTACGAAATAATTTATCCTATATTTGCGCCGAAATTTTGGCTAATAATTTGGATATAGACACGCAGCTGGATCAAGGCGAAATGGTTACGATAAACGAAGAAGATTTACTGATTGTAATAATTAAAGCAGAATGAACGAACAGAAAGAAAAAAACCGGTACGCTGATGCTGAACTAAAAGAATTTAAAGATCTGATTTTAGAAAAACTCCGCATAGCCAAACAAGAATTATACAACCTGACTACTTCTTTAAGCAGTCCGAATTCTAATGGAACAGACGATACTTCAGGCACTTACAAAACGTTGGAAGATGGTTCTGCCACGCTGGAAAAAGAACAGATTAACCAGTTGGCCGCGCGCCAGAAAAAATTTATTGAACAGTTGGAAACCGCTTTAGGCCGGATTGAAAACCGCACGTATGGCGTTTGCAGAGAAACCGGGAAACTGATTCCGAAAGAACGTTTACGCGCCGTGCCGCACACTACTTTGAGTATGGAAGCTAAAATGAAACAGTATTAACCTGGATGAAAGCAACTTATACCAAGCCTTTTTTACTCGCTGCATTTATTATCCTGGCAGACCAAATCCTGAAAACTTGGGTGCGCACCAACATGTACCTCGGCCAGGAAATTAAGCTGCTGGGAAATCGCGGCTTTTTGCATTATACCGAAAATAACGGGATGGCTTTTGGCTGGGAACTCGGTGGCGAAGCCGGAAAATATGCTTTGACTTTGTTCCGCATTTTGGCCGTTTCGGGTATTGCTTATGGCTTGGTTTATTTAATTCAGCACAAATTTCACCGCGGATTAATCATCACAATTGCGCTTATTTTTGCCGGCGCGCTTGGCAATATCATCGATTCTACTTTTTACGGTCAGCTTTACCATTATGCGCCGTTGTTGCAGGGCCGCGTGGTGGATATGTTTTACTTTCCGTTGCTAAGCGGCATTTTCCCGAGCTGGGTTCCGGTTTGGGGCGGAGAAGAATATATCTTTTTCAGGCCGGTTTTTAACATTGCTGATGCCGCGATTTCGATTGGGGTAGTACTGATTTTACTCAACCAAAAGAAGTATTTTAAAGAAGATATTAAAGAAGAACCACAACCAAACAGTGAAATTGTAGAGGAATAATTTTTAAGATTTTTACTTTCTATCATTTCGACCAACGGGAGAAATCTTACTCAAAGCGACAAATGTTTTTTGCGTGTTCTTTTACTTGGAAAAAAACTAAATCAAGCATTTTAGATTGCTTCTAGGCGAAACCAAATCCTGCACTTAATAGCAAAATATTATTCTGTGTGTATCTCCTATTCGCCTTTAAAGCGTAACAAAATACACACTCCACTAGGCTGAACTTCTTAAAAGATTTCTACAAATCAACCTAAATTTATGCCGATAAAAGAAGCATTCATTTTCGATAAGGATTTCTCTCTCCGTTCGAAATGACAGCAAGATTTTATGCCGATAAAAGAAGCATCTGCCGCAAAAACCTTTATTTTTTGTAGCTGATTGATAAGACATTAAATTATTTCGAGCAAAAAATTCAATTTTTTATGCTACCAATCTGCAGGAATCTCGTCTATCCAAACAAAACTAAAATCATGAAAAAGCTTTTTACTTTTATACTGATCTCTTTTTTTGCGGCTGCAACTTTTGCCCAAAGTGTTGATCTCCGCAGAAAAATTACTGTTACCGGAAATGCCGAAATGGAAGTTACGCCGGATATTATCTACTTCAGCATCTCACTAAAAGAATACCTGAACGGCAAAACCAAAGTGAGCATTTCTACGCTGGAAAGTCAGCTGCAAAAAGCTGTAAACGATGCAGGAATTGCCAAAGCTGATTTTACGATTAACAACTTATCATCTTACAATTACGTTCCGGAAAAAAAGAAAAATCAGGATTTTTTAGCTTCCAAACAGTACCGTTTAAAACTGCATGATCTCAGTAAAGTCAATAAAATTTTGGATGCGGTGGACGATAAAGGCATCCAATCAACCGGAATTGATGGTTATGATTATTCCGGAATTGAAACGTTGAAAAGCGATTTGAAATTAAAAGCGTTAAAAAATGCACAAGCCAAAGCCAGCTTTTTACTAAGCGGAATTGGCGAAAAATTAGGCGGAGCGATTGATATTCAGGAAATTAATAACGAACCGATGCAGCAGCCGGTTTTTCGTTCGATGATGATGAAAACTGCTTCTGTTGATGCCACAGAACCGGATATCGATTTCAAAAAAATTAAACTAAACTATCAGGTGCAAGCGATCTTTGAGATTGTGAAATAAAAAGCACAATGCTGAGAAGAACCGTTAAACTTCAGCAAAGCTTAAAAAAACAATGGTAAAAACAGTATGCAGTAATTTAAGTAATTGCTGGCAGCGAATCATTGTTATAGCGATCAGGATTAACCCAAATTTTGATCTAATCAGACAGCTTCGTTTCCTGGTTTTTAATGATCAAATAATAAGCCGGAATGCCAGCTAGTGTAATAATCAATCCCGGCCAGGTATATTCAGGTTTAAATTTGATCAGCAAAATGCAAAACGCCAAGCCCATAATGATGTAAAGCACCGGCAAAACCGGATAACCAAACGCTTTGTACGGCCGCTCGGCATTGGGCATTTTTTTGCGCAAAATAAAAATCCCAATGATGGTGAGCATGTAAAATACCACAACAACAAAAGAAATCATATCCAGCAGATTGCCATATTTTCCGCTTAAACACCATAAACTAGCGATGACACATTGTATCCAAAGGGCAAAACCAGGCACAGCATTTTTGTTCAACATTCCGGCTTTCTTAAAGAACAAACCATCTTTTGCCATCGAATAATAAACCCGCGCACCGGCCATAATCAGTCCGTTGTTGCAGCCGAATGTGGAAACCATAATCAGCAGCGCAATAATTATCGTTCCTGCGCTGCCAAATATTTGTGCCGAAGCGGTTACGGCTACGCGGTCTTTTTCGGAAAAGGCAATCTCGTGCAGCGATAAAACGCCGGTGTACATCACGTTGGTGGCAATGTAAATGGCGGTTACAATCAGCGTTCCTAAAGCTAAACTCAGGCCGATATTGCGTTTCGGATTTTTGATTTCTCCGGCTATAAAAGTTACGTTGTTCCAGGAATCACTGCTGAAAATCGACCCAACCATCGCCGAAGCAATTGCTCCTAAAGCGGCAATGGTGGTCAGGCTGGTTGCCGTACCATCTTTGTTGAGGTTGCGCAAGTTCCAAACGCCGGCCGTGTGCCAGTTTGCGTTCCAGATTTTACTATTAAAAGCGTAAAAGCCAAACACAATCAGCCCAAGCAAACTCAACAATTTTGCCAGGGTAAAAACAGTCTGGATGATTTTGCCGCTATTTACGCCGCGGTTATTGATGAAAGTGAGCAGCACAATCAGCACAATGGAAAGCAGTTGTGCCGGTGAAATTTTTAGAAATCCTAAATTGATCGCTACTAAATCTTCGCTGATTTGCGGAACTAAATAAGCCGTAAATTTTGCAAAAGCAACGCCCACCGCCGCAATTGTTGCCGTTTGGATGACGGTAAAAAAACTCCATCCGTACAAAAAACCAACCAGCGGGTTGTATGCTTCTTTCAGATACACATACTGGCCGCCTGCTTTCGGGAACATCGCGCTCAATTCGCCGTAACTTAAAGCCGCGGTTAATGTCATGAAACCGGTAATTAACCAAACAGCTATCAGCCAGCCGGCACTGCCTACGTTACGCGTTATATCGGCACTTACAATAAAAATCCCGGAACCGATCATGCTGCCGGCAACCAGCATTGTGGCATCAATTAATCTTAAAGACGGTTTAAAAGCGGTGGTTTCAATTTCGGTTTCGGTCATGTAGTTTTGGGTTGATGCTGTTTTTACCGGTGTAAATTACTTTTTAAAATCGTAAAACTTCCAACTCGTTGTAAAATCTTTACTTAATTTTTGGTTGATTAAAGTAGCTCTGAGCATCTCTGCAGGAATTAAATTCTCCTTAATCAATGTATCATGAAATTGCTTGAAAGTCATTTTACCGCTGTCTACCAACTCCTTTTTCAAACCCCACAATTGTAATCCGCCGGTTAAATACGCAATTTGGTAAAGTGGACTGTAACCACCCTGGAAAGACCGCCGCACTTCGCCTTCGGCATTTGCTTTTTCGTGCCCAACACGATCAATTAAAAAATCAATACACTGCTGCGGTGTCCAATTTCCGAGGTGATAATTCAGGGAGAAAATGATGCGCGCGCAACGGTGCATCCGCCAAAACAACATGCCCACGCGTTCTTCCGGTGTTTTGGCGAAACCCTGATCGTACAGCAGCAATTCCCAGTAAAGCGACCAGCCTTCTACCAAAAATGGCGTTTGGAAATCTTCGCGATAAGCTTTATAACGGCTGTTCATAAAATATTGCAGATTATGACCAGGAATGAGTTCGTGCTGCACCGTTCCGCGCGAAAAATACGGATTGTTGCCGCGCATGCTCATCAGCTTATCATCCTCGTTCATGGTGTTGGTTGGATAGGAAATGATGATGTCTTTTCCACCCAAAAAAAACGGATTAACCAGCTGCCGCTGCGGCGACATCATCGTCATGCCCCAGGTTTCCTCGGCCAGCGGCGGAATCGTAATCAAATCGCGCGCTTTGATAAAAGTAAGCGCATCGTTGTATAATTTCAAAATCAGTTCTGGCTGATGACCGGCTGGCACGTAACTGTTTTTCACTTTTTCCAGCGCCACTTTGGTATTGTTGCCCAAGCCCATTTCTTGCGTGGCTTTCAGCATTTCTTTGTCGCACCAGGCAAATTCTTTGTTGGCTAAAGCGATCAGTTCTTCCGGTGTGTACGGAATAAATTCTGCTTTTAACTGCCGGATCAGTTCTTCCCGGCCAATTGGTACGCCTTTGATACCGCTTTTATCCGGTTTTTGGGTGGTGATGAGTTTGCCTTTCGCAGCTACCAAATTAGCATAAACCGTTAAGGATGAATCCAATGCATAATACGGCTTTGGCACCCACCAGGTAAATATCGGATCATAGCCCATATAAAAATCAAACATATTTTTAAGGCGTTTTTGCAAGCCAATAACTGCTGATTTGCCCATTGTAGCCAGCGGCATATCCATTTGATTTTGGGTAGAGATTTGTGCCGATGCTGTTTTTATCTGCCTAAAAACAGTATTGAGTTCGGTGGCAATTTGCTGTCCGTCTAAAAATAAACCACGGCGGCGTTTCTTTTCCAGCTCATAAATTTCATCAGCAAAAGGAAGTAATTTGGTAATCTGCTGATATTTTTCCTGTTCTTTTTTCAGCGCGCCCAAATCAAAATCAATGGTTTTTTTCAGCAAAATATAATCTACTTTGCCATAAACGCTCATCGCATCAAAATCAATTTCGTTTAGTTTTTTCAGATAATCCTGGTTCACTTCTACCAAACGCTGGCGTTCTTCAGGAGAATTTAAAACGTTGCCTTTCCATTCTTCATCGCCGTTTTTGCTGAGGTTATAAGGCGTATAAAAATCTTTAATTGCATCTATATCCTGATGATGCTGGATGACCAGACCGGAAACTTCGCTGGCCTGTTCATATAAATTAAACTTTGGTTTTGGATTTTGTGCGAAGGAAAACTGACTCAGCAGCAAAAAAACACCGGTAAAAACAGCATGGCGAAAACTCTTCGCCAGGCAACAAACGGAGTAGAAATTGGTCATGTAAAAACAGTGATAATTCAAGTAGATTTTATGTAAGCAGCTGATTTTTAACTCGCTGCTTTCGTTAAATGATTGAAATTGCGGGCATAATTATCCAAATATTCTTTGGGCGAAGTGCCGATGATCAGCCTGAAAACGCGGTTAAAATTGGTGATGCTGTTAAAACCGCATTTATAAGCCACGGTAGAAATGCTGTCAAATTTATAATCCGTCAGTTTTTTGCAAGCTTCATTGATGCGCACCTCGTTCAAAAACGAAATAAACGTATGTCCCGTGTGTTTTTTAAAATAGCGGCAAAAACCCTGCGGCGTCATGTACGCCGTGTTGGCCACATCTTCCAGCGTAACCGGCTCGTTATAATGCTGCATAATGTAGTTGTAAATATTGCTGATGCGGATGCCTTCGTTCTCCGAAATATTTTGTGCCGTGCCGTAAGATGATAACGCATCAACCTTGTTAACAGCACTTTGCAATGTTTTTAACAACTGAAAAAACTGAATCAGCTGATCCGGTCCGAAAGAATTATTGGTGCCCAGCAGCGTTTTTGAAACTTCTGTAAAAGCGGTTTCGGGTACTTTAAAACCTTGTTCTTGTTGCTGCAAAAACGTTTTTAGCGGCTTCATTTCCGGCATATCCAGCAACGGCGCAAGCATTCCGTTTGGGTTAAAAAACAGAGTTATTGCTTTTACACCCTTGCTTTCATTGTTAAAATATTCGGGATTGCTTTTAAACAGATGCGGCAAATCCGGACCCAGCAAAAAAATATCGCCGGGCGCAAAAGCGTGCATGTTGTTTCCTACAATCAAGGTGCCCTCGCCTTCCTGTATCCACGTAATTTGGGTTTCGTGGTGGCGGTGCAAATACGGATAAAAATAAGGAAGCTGCACCTTTTCAAAAATGATGCTTTTATCGTGCGCTACCGGAATAGTGAATTGTAGAACTTTCATACGCGGCTCGAATTAATTGTTGCTGAATATGCAAATTTTAACCGTGTAATGCAATATTACCAATTAGTTTGGTTAAAATATTGGAAGAACTAGCTAAATTTTATTTAAAGAAAACTTTTAAGCTGATTATAATCGCCTGATTTTCCTGTAAGTTAAACTTCAGATAACGACAGAAACGAAAAACTAGGTGGTAAAAGAAGCATCGCTTAAAACAACAATGCTTCTTTTACCACCTAAAAATTAAAACCGGTTTACCGAATATGCTTTCGTACTAATTGTAGTTGGTTTTTCGCTGATGGTTTCGCTTACCAGTTTTCCGGTTGCCGGTGCCAAACTCAGGCCCATCATGCCGTGACCAGTAGCAATCACGAGGTTTTTAAACTGATTGGGCCGACCGATATAAGGCAAACCATCCGGTGAAGCCGGACGAAAACCAAACCAGATATCTTTTTCCGCCGGAATTTCAGGCTTCAAATCGGGGAAATATTTCGGAATGGATTCGACAATGCCTTCTACCCGTTTCATGTTGATGCGCGTATTAATTTTGTCAAGTTCCATCGTGCCGCCATAACGTAAATGGCCATTCATTGGTGTAATGGCCACGCGCGCTTCGGCCAACAGCGCCGGAATCGTCATGCGGTTTTGCGGTTCATCCACCATAAAAGAATAACCTTTTCCGGGCAGCAAAGGCACGTTGAGGTTAACCATTCTGGCAATCGCTGGCGACCATGAACCACCGGCAATCACGTAATGATCGGCCGTCCAATCCTTTTGTCCGGTAAAAACCTTGCTGATTTGATTGCCAGCAGTTTCAATTTTGGTAACCAGTTGATTTTGAACGATTTTTACACCATTTTTTTTCAGATAATCAATCAAACCCAAAATCAAATCGTTTGGGTAAACGTGCGCATCGCAGCGATAATGCACGGCGCCTAAAACATCCAGATTCAATTCCGGCTGTAGTTTTTTGCATTCGGCAACATTTAAAACCTGCATATCTAAACCCAGTTCGTTGGCTCGTTTGGCTAAGTGCGCCTCTTCTTCGCCGGCCTGTTCGGTTTTGTAAAACATCAGAATACCTTTATCCACCAAACCAAAATTAAAACCAGCTTCGTGCTCTAAATCCTGATACAGTTTTTTGCTGAGAAGTGACAAATCACGCAACGGAATTGCAGAATCCTGCACATGCTGCTCGTTGGCGTGCCTCAGAAATTTCATTCCCCAGGAAAATAAATTCCGGTTCAGAGCAGGCTTTACGTAAAACGGGCTCTTGCTGTCAAACATCCAGCGGATGCCTTGTTTAATCATTCCCGGTGCGGCCAGCGGCACAAAATGGCTCGGCACAATCATGCCCGCGTTGCCGGATGAGCAATTGTCTGTCAAATCGCCTTTATCTAAAATTGTAACCTGGTAACCGGCTTTTTGCAGATAAAAAGCAGAAGTTAAGCCGATAATCCCGCCGCCAATAATTAGTACATCAGCCATTTATATATTTTTTTTATGTTGAAACTAAATTTATGCCAATAAAAACAGCATCAGATCACCTGGAAACCATGCGCATACGGATCGTCATCATCAATTTTAATGGTATTATAGCCGTAAACTTTGGCCCAGCCTTCAATGCTCGGCACGATGGCTTTGATGTCGCCAATTTGTACTTCATCCTCAATCACTCCAATGAATTTACTGCCGATGATGCTTTCGTGCACAAATTTTTCACCTTTTTTAAGCTTGCCTTTGGCGTGCCATTGCGCCATCCGCGCCGAAGTTCCGGTGCCACAGGGCGAGCGGTCTATCGCTTTATCACCGTAAAAAACAGCATTTCTAGCGGTTGCATCAGCAGAAAGCGTTTTTCCGGCCCATAAAATATGCGTGCAAGTGTTTATGGTTGGGTTCTGTGGATGCACAAAAGTGTACTTCTCATTGATACGCTGGCGCAGTTCGCGGCTCCAGGCTATGAGCTGGCCGGCACTGTAATTTTCCAGTCCGCTAAAGTTTTCCTGCGGATCAATGATGGCATAATAATTACCGCCGTAAGCTACATCGAACGTTAACAAACCCAAATCGGGGCATTCCACCTGCAGGTTTTCGGCAGCTAAATAACCCGGCACGTTGGTTAGCTTTACCGAAATTACCTTGCTGCCTTCCTGTTTATATTCGATCAAAACCAGCCCCGCAGGTGCTTCCATGCGTACCATTCCGGGAGTTTTGGGTTGAATCAAACCTTCTTCAATGGCAATCGTAATAGTGCCGATGGTGCCGTGGCCGCACATGGGCAGGCAGCCGCTGGTTTCGATAAACAGCACGGCCACATCGTTTTCCGGGTTATGCGGCGGATACAAAATACTGCCCGACATCATATCGTGGCCGCGCGGTTCAAACATCAATCCGGTGCGAATCCAATCAAATTTCTTCAAAAAATGCTGACGTTTTTCACTCATGTTTTCGCCCACCAACAGCGGACCTCCACCGGCAACCAAACGCACCGGATTACCACAAGTGTGCGCATCGATACAAAAAAAAGTTTTGCTGGCCATGTTATTTGGTGAATTGGTTATCCACTTTGCGCCATATTTTAAGCGGATTGGCGGCCTGTAACTCCGGCGGAAGCAAACTATCTTCCCAATCCTGCCAGGAAACCGGACGCACAAAACGGTAAATTGCAGCCGTGCCAACAGAAGTAAAACGGCTATCGCTGCTGGCCGGAAAAGGGCCGCCGTGCTGCATCGCCGAACTAACTTCTACACCCGTTGGCGGATTATTCAGGATTAATCTTCCGCAGATATTTTGCAGCGTATTGATCAGGTTTGTATAATCTGGCAGTTCGGATTTTTCTGCCATCACCGTAACCGTTAACTGGCCATCCAGCGAAGCTGCAATTTCTTCCAGCTGCTGTAAATCCTCGGCTACAACCAACATAGAAAGCGGACCGAAAATTTCTTCGTGCAGCTTATGGTTGGCTAAAAATGCAGTTCCGCTTACTTTTATGAAAGTTGCTATGGATTGATTAACGCATGCTTCATTTACCTGGTTAGATTTGGCAACCAGTTCTACATTTTGCTCAGCCGAAACCGCTTTGGATAAATGCTGATAATTTTGCCAGATGCCCGGCGTAAGCATTGTTGCCGAAGGAACTGCTTCAATTTTTTTGGCGAGTGCTGCTGTAAACAGATCTAGTCCCGGTGATTTTATAGCGAGCAGCAAGCCCGGATTGGTACAAAACTGCCCTGCTCCCAACGTAATCGAAGCGGCGTATTTTGCCGCCAATTGTTCGGGTTGTGCCGATAAAATAGCCGGTAAAAACAGCACGGGATTAATGCTGCCCATCTCCGTAAAAACCGGAATTGGCTGTGGCCGTTCCTGCGCCATTTTGAGCAAAGCCATGCCACCTTTAAACGAGCCGGTAAAAGCCACAGCTTTGGTTTGTCGATGTTTTACCAACGCTTCTCCAACGGAAAAACCATCATCGTACAACATAGAAAACACGCCTTTTGGCATACCGGTTTCCGCAGCGGCTTTGGCAATTGCTTCGCCAACCAACGCGCTCGTGCCGGGATGGGCCGGATGAACTTTTACAATTACCGGGCAGCCCGCCGCAAAAGCCGAAGCCGTATCGCCGCCAGCCACCGAAAAAGCCAGCGGAAAATTACTCGCCCCAAAAACCACAACCGGACCAATGGCAACCAGCATCCGGCGCAAATCCGGACGCGGCAAAGGTGTGCGTTCCGGTAGCGCGGTATCAATGGTAACATCCGGCCAGGAACCTTCTTCCACCAAATCTGCAAACATACTCAGCTGACCGGTTGTGCGGCCCATTTCGCCCAGTAAACGAGCGGTTGGCAAGCCGCTTTCGGCTACGGCGCGATCAACCAAAACATCGCCCAAAGCAGAAATTTCGGTAGCAATAGCGCGCAAAAAAGCAGCTTTTTTGGTGCTGCCGATATTTTTAAAAGTAATGCTGGCTTCAGTTGCGGCAGCCAATGCTTCTTTTACCGCATCAAAATTGGCGGCTGTAAAAGTTTCGGGTAGTTTTTCTTCGTTGGATGGATTGATGGCCTGGAACGTTTTTCCTTCTACCTCAATAAACTCACCCGCAACAATATTCTGAACGTTCATCTTACAAAATTAAGCCGTAGCGGTTTCCAATTTCCCCCAGCTGCCTTCGGGCAATTCTGGTCGTACAGCCAATGCATCATTAATCACTTTTAGCACTTTTTCGCGTTCGGCACCTTTCAGCGGCAAGCGTGGCGCACGTGTTTTTTCTGTGCCGATGCCTGTTGCAACTTCAGCCAGTTTAATATATTGTACCAGTTTGGCATGAATATCCAACTCTAAAACCGGCAAAAACCAGCGGTGAATGGTGCGTGCTTCTTCATAACGACCAGCTTTGATCAGCCTGAAAATAGCAACAGTTTCTTTCGGAAAAGCATCTACTAAACCGGCAACCCAACCATCGGCGCCCATCATCAGGCTTTCGCAGGCAATCGGATCAACGCCGGTCATGATTTTAAAACGATCACCAAAACTGTTAATCATGCGCGTAACGTTGATCACATCACGCGTAGATTCTTTAACGGCCTGAATGTTTTTGTATTTTGATAACTGCTCGAACATATCCAGCGTAACCTCAATTTTATAGTCGTACGGATTGTTGTAAATCATGATTGGCAGCGGCGTAGCTTCTGCAATGGCTGCAAAAAATGCAATCGTTTCATCTTCGTCTGCTTTGTAGCGCATCGGCGGAAGCAGCATCAAACCATCAGCACCTAACTCATAAGCTTTTTTAGCTACGGCAACTCCGGTTTTGGTGGTTTGCTCGGCAATGTTTAACAGAACCGGCACCGAACCGGCCACATAATCGATGGTGTGTTTTAACAATTCAAACTTTTCATCATCGGTTAAAACGCTGGCTTCGCCTAAAGATCCGCCTAAAATAAAACCGTTTACGCCGGCATCAAGCTGTGCTTTTAGGTTGATATCGAAAGCGGCAAGATCCAGTTCATCATCAGGACCAAATTTTGTTGTTACTGCCGGGAAAACGCCCGTCCATTCAAATTTCATATTTTCTCAGTTTATGATTGTACAAAGTTAAAGCCGATGCAAAAAACCGGCAATGTTAATTTTAGCTTTTTGTGAACCGATTTTAACCTGCTTTTGTGCAATGCTTTTTTTATCAGATAAATTTCGGACAATTATATCATTCAGGCTAATATCATTCTATTAGCGGTTAAAATAATTGCCATTTAACTGTTTTTGTAAGCTAACTTTGATCGGCCAATTTATCAACAATAAATGATCTGGAAATTTATCAAAGCGTTTTTTATCGGAATATTTACATTGTTATTCCTTCAAACCCAAGCTCAATCTTACCTGCCCGAATGGCAGGATGCGCGGATGAAAATAAAACCTGCCGTACCAATAAAAGCTTATGCGTTTGATTTAAAGGACGTGCTTCTTTTACCAAGTAATTTTCAGCAGGCGATGCAGGCGGACGAAACTTATTTGTTATCCATTGATGCAGATCGTTTGCTTTCCGGTTTCCGCAGCCATTCCGGTTTAAAACCGAAAGGTGCGCTGTATGAAGGCTGGGAATCTTCCGGTTTGGCGGGGCACACGCTGGGGCATTATCTGTCGGCCGTTTCGATGCTGTATGCTTCCACCCAAAAACCGGAACTGCTGAAACGCATTAATTATATGGTGGATGAACTGGCCGACTGCCAGCAGGCGCGCAAAACTGGTTACGTTGGTGCCATCCCGAAGGAGGACACGATTTGGCGGGAAGTGGCCAAAGGCGACATCCGTTCGCGCGGTTTTGATTTGAACGGCGGCTGGTCGCCCTGGTACACCGTGCACAAAGTGATGGCCGGTTTGCTTGATGCTTATTTATATGCCGATAATAAAAAAGCGTTGAAAGTATGCATCGGTATGGCTAACTGGACGGGCGAAACGCTGAAAAACCTCAACCAAGAGCAGCTGCAACAAATGCTGGTTTGCGAATACGGCGGCATGGCCGAAATGCTGGCCAATTTGTATGCCATCACCGGAGAGAAAATGTATCTGGATGTTTCCTATAAATTCTATGATAAAAAAGTGCTTGATCCGCTGGCGCACCAGCAGGATATTTTACCGGGAAAACATTCTAACACGCAAATTCCGAAAATTATTGCCAGTGCGCGGCGGTTTGAGTTAGATGGTGATCAAAATGATAAAGCTATTGCAGATTTCTTCTGGCAAACGATCGTTCAAAACCATTCTTATGCAACCGGCGGCAACAGCAATTATGAGTATCTGGGCGAACCAAACAAGCTAAACGATAAGCTCACCGAAAACACTACCGAAACCTGCAACACGTACAACATGCTGAAATTAACACGCCATTTGTTTGCCGTGCAACCTTCTGCAGCGTTGATGGATTATTATGAAAAAGCCTTGTACAACCACATTTTAGCTTCACAAAACCACAGCGATGGCATGATGTGTTATTTTGTTCCGCTGCGAATGGGCGGCAAAAAAGAGTACAGCACGCCTTTTACTACGTTTACCTGCTGCGTGGGTTCGGGGATGGAAAACCACGTAAAATATAATGAAAGCATTTATTTTCGCGGAGCCGATGGCAGCGTTTATGTGAACCTTTTTATCCCTTCGGTTTTAAATTTTAAAGATAAAGGCATCCGCATCACCCAAAAAAGCAATTTGCCAGAAAGCAACAAAATTACGCTCAGCATTACGGCTGCGAAACAGGTTTTAATGTCGATCAAAATCCGCAAACCAAAATGGAGCAGCAACGAAAAACTATCGGTAAACGGAGCATCTCAATCAATAACAATTAATGATGAAGGTTACATCGTTTTAAACCGCAAATGGAAAACCGGCGATGTAATCAGCTTACAACTTTCAGAAAACTTATATACCGAAGCTTTGCCGGATAATGCCAATCGTAAAGCTGTTTTTTATGGTCCGGTACTTTTAGCCGGAGTTTTGGGCGATAAAGAACCTGATCCGGTAACAGGCGTTCCGGTTTTGGTTACTTCGGAAAAAGACCCAAATAAATGGCTGCAAATGGTCGATCAATCTCAGCTTCAGTTCAATACCGTAAACGCCGGACAACCAAATGAAGTAAAACTGATTCCTTTTAACCAAACCAAAAACGAATATTACAGCGTTTACTGGGATGTTTTTACGCCGGAGAAATGGGCCGATCAGCAGAAAACCTACGATGCTGAAAAGAAAAAACAGCAGGAAATGGAGCTGCGTACGATGGACGTTTTGCGGACCGGCGAAATGCAGCCCGAACGCGATCATCATTTTACAAGTGATAAAGCTACTTTGGGCGAAGATCATACCCGGAAATGGCGCGCTACGGAAGAAAACGGTTTTTTATCTTATGAGATGAAAATTGATCCAAACGCGCAAAATACGCTCATCAACACGTATTGGGGCATGGATAACCGCGGTAGGCAATTTGATATTTTTGTAGATGACGTTTCCATCGGATCGGAAGATTTGAACCAGTATAAAGAAAGCCGCTTTTATGATATTTCCTACAAAATTCCCATCGAACGCAGCAAAGGAAAAAAGAAAGTGGTGATTAAATTAGTGCCTAAAAAAGGCAACAGCGTTGGGCCGGTTTACGGCAGCAAAGTGGTGAAAGACTGATGCTTCTTTTATCGGTATAAATTTGGTTTGCATCAGATTCAGAAAGCAGCTGAATCTGATGTTTTTTATGTGGTAAAAGAAGCATACAACAAAATAAGTAATGCTTCTTTTATCCTTATAAAATTATCTTCAATCAATAAACTCAAACTTAGTATAAGGCACCAAAACTTCCGGAATTTTAATACTATTTTCAGTCTGGTTATTTTCCAACAAAGTGGCAACAATACGCGGCAAAGCCAGTGCACGGCCATTTAACGTATGCGCCAACTGGTTTTTACCTTCACTGTTACGGAAACGCAATTTTAAACGGTTACTCTGAAAAGTTTCAAAGTGGGAAATAGAAGGAACTTCTTAATAATTATATTTATTCTTAAGTAACAATTTGAAATTTATGTGGTAATTGTTCAAAAAGCTCATTTGTTGAAAAAAAATAATTGATATTTAAAAAAAGTTGTTTTAATTGCATGAAAATGATAACATTAAAGCAATTAGAAAACTTGTTTTTTGATGAATCAACAGGTCTTTATCAGTACTTAAAAAATAAAAACATAGGAGGCACAAATAATTATAAAGGAGCTACTTTCGAGAACTTTTTTACTATCTATAAGATAGCACAGACTTTTAATAATTATTTAAATCAAGATATTGTCTTTTCATCACAAGTCTTTTGTTTTATTGATGATTTGGTAATAGAAAACTCCACATCAAACAAAATCGAGCATTTTCAAATTAAAGATATAGCAACGTTAAGTTGGGAAACAGAAAATCATCCGTTAAAGGATGATTTTAAAAATCAGAACCTTGTATGTGATATATCAGTACAAAGTGAATTAACATTAGTCGTTTCAAAAAAAGATTTATACACCAATCTAAAAGCTACGATACCGAAAGAAATAGAAAAATTTGTAAGTGTTATACATTTTGAAACATCTATATCTATGGCAAGATTATTAAATATCAATACACAAATTAAAGGTGAGATATTAAAGATGTGTGCAATTAAAAATCCTTCCACTTATATACTCGAAACTATTGGTGTATCAATTTTAGGAGTATGGGATGGTACATCTAAAAGCCATGTTTCTTTAAAAGAAATATTACAACAATGCAATGCAAACAGTCCCAATTATATAAAAGGTTTTATAAACCAAATTTCTTCCGAGTTACGAACAATTTTATCTTCAATTACTGGTTTTAGTTTTCAAATTCAGAATGGGTATATAAAATGGGCCTTTAATAACACTGATGAAGGAATTTTGCAATATATAATTGGTAGTCAGGAATTCATTCAATGGGAAAACGATATTAGAAATAGCACATTCAGTTCATTTAATGATATCGAACCTTATTTAAGTTAATATGGCAAGGAAATTAGCAGAAACTAGTAACAGCTATATTGTCAGTTTATTAAATAAACTAACGAATAAAGATACGAATAGCGAACATTATGCTAATATAATGTATGAGCTTGGTAAAGAATTTGGACAAATTCTTATTAAAAAAATCCAAACTGAAATTCATACTATTTCTTTAGCAAGCACTGTTGAAGATGCAGATTCTTTAGGAAAAGGCATAATTGAGGTTTTAGAGAGCCATGGCAAAAATGTTCTTCTTACAGTATTCTGGAATAAACGTTATAAACCCAACGACAATAACGGCATTTCCATTGCTCCAATATTAAGAGAGTTTCATCAACCCGGTTATAAAGAAGCGCCTTTATTAATTATTATAAAATCAATAATTGCAAATTCCTGTGTTGTAAGAACAAACCTTACAAAATTAATTTCTGAATCAAATCCGGTAAAAGTATTTGTTGTTGCACCAGTGTTATTAAAAGATGCACCACAAAAGCTTGAAAGTGAGTTTGAAGATAGCATTAGTGCTAAATTCGACTATTTGTACTTTGCGGAGGATGATGAAAAAGATGAAAATGGAAATGTTCAACCAGGTATTGGAGGCGATGTTTATAAGCGTTTAGGCTTTGAAGGACAAGATGCTAAAAATAAATATGTTCCTGAAATTGTTAAAAAAAGAAGAAATTACGTTAGTAATTATTCTAATACATTATCTCTATAATTAATCTTCTAATTATATAAACTATTCATTCTATAAAATATTTATATATCAACTTTAAGAAGCCAGAACTGGTTGCACTTGTGGCTTCTTAAAGTTGATATACTAATGCTTCTTTTACCTCGATAAAAGCAGCATTATTTAATTAATAAATGCAAACCGAGTATAAGGCACCAATACTTCTGGAATTTTAATACCATTTTCCGTCTGATTATTTTCCAACAAAGTGGCAACAATACGCGGCAAAGCCAGTGCACTGCCATTTAACGTATGCGCCAACTGGTTTTTACCTTCACTGTTACGGAAACGCAATTTTAAACGGTTACTCTGAAAAGTTTCAAAATTAGAAACCGAAGAAACTTCCAGCCAGCGTTGTTGCGCCGCGCTCCAGGTTTCCATATCATAAGTTAAGGCTGCGGTAAAACCCATATCGCCGCCGCACAAACGTAAAACACGGTATGGCAAACCAAGTTTTTGCAGGAGAGATTGCACATGCAAACTCATTTCCTCTAAAGTTTCGTAAGATTTTTCTGGATGCGTAACCTGTACCACTTCCACTTTATCAAACTGATGCAAACGATTTAAACCACGCACATGCGCGCCGTAAGAACCAGCTTCTCTGCGGAAACAAGGCGTATAACCTGTGTTTTTAACCGGCAATTCTTCTTCTTTTAAAATCACATCGCGGTACAAATTAGTCATCGGAACTTCGGCCGTCGGGATTAAAAACAGTTTATCTTCGCCCACAAAATACATTTGTCCTTCTTTATCAGGCAGTTGTCCGGTTCCAAAACCGGAAGCTTCATTAACCAGCAACGGCAACATGCGTTCATCATAACCCGCTTTTTCCGCTTCATCCAGAAAAAAAGCAATCAGTGCGCGTTGTAGCTTCGCTCCTTTTCCTTTATAAACCGGGAAACCAGCACCAGTAATTTTCACACCTAATTCAAAATCAATCAAATTATATTTTGCGGCCAGTTCCCAGTGCGGCAAAGCGTTTTCGGGTAGATTTGGTTTCTCACCGTTTTCTAAAACCACTTCATTTTCTTCCGGCGTTGTGCCTTTCGGAACAGAACTATGCGGTAAATTAGGCAGTAAAAACAGTTTTTGCTGCTGCTCGTTTTCCAGCGCAGCTAAATCATCGCCTAAAGTTTTGATATCGTTTTTCCAGGTTCCGGTCTGGTTTTTAATCGCTTCGGCTTCTTCTTTTTTGCCGTTGCGCATCAGTTCGCCAATTTTTTTTGCTGCAGCGTTTGCTTCTGCGGAAACCTGTTCTAACTGGGTTTGTGTTGAGCGGCGCTGCTCATCCAAAGCGATAATCTCATCAACCAGTTCCGGCTGTTTAAAATTTCGCACAGCCAAACGTTCCAAAACCTTTTCCCTGTTTTCGCGGATATAACTAACTTGCAGCATTATTTTAAATTTTTGGCAAAGATAAGTTTCGGTTGTCAGCTTTGCGTTGCGGGTTGCCAGTTTTTGGTCGATAAAAACAGCATTCTGAATAAACCATAAACTTACAACCGATAACTTACAACTGGCAACCGAACAATGAACGGCAAACTTTATCTCGTACCCACGCCCATCGGCAATCTGGAAGACATGACTTTCCGCGCCATCCGCATTTTAAAAGAAGTTGATTTGATTTTGGCAGAAGATACGCGCACCTCTGCACCAATGCTTAAACATTTTGAAATCAGCAAAAAGGTATTTTCACACCATCAGCACAACGAGCATCAATCCACACAGGAAATTATGAAGTTTTTGGGTGAAGGAAAGCAAATTGCCTTAATTTCTGATGCCGGAACGCCTGCCATTTCTGATCCTGGTTTTTACCTGGTCCGCGAAGCTTTAAAAAATAATTTTGCAGTTGAATGTTTGCCCGGCGCAACCGCTTTTGTTCCGGCGCTGGTTAACTCAGGCTTACCGAATGACCGTTTTGTTTTTGAAGGATTTTTACCTGTAAAAAAAGGCCGGCAAACACGTTACTTAAGCTTGAAGGAGGAGGAACGAACGATGATTTTTTATGAATCGCCGCACCGTTTGTTAAAAACTTTGGATGAAATGATTACGCATTTTGGTGCAGAAAGACAAGTTTCCGTTTCCAGAGAATTAACTAAATTATTTGAAGAAACTGTTCGCGGCACCTTAACTGAAATCAAAACTTATTACGAAACGCATCCGGTAAAAGGCGAGTTTGTGCTGGTTATTTCCGGTGCAAACAGCAGTAAAAATCAAGTAGCAAGTAACAAGACCGACGACGATTTACTTGATACTGAATACTAAATCCCTGATACTTTTCTTCATGAAAAAACTATTTCTTCTCGCCATACTTTCCGGTTTTTTAATGTGGATTGCCTGGCCGCCAACTAGTTATACCAGTTTTTTGCTTTTTGTGGGACTGGTGCCAATGCTTCTTTTACTGGAGGAAATTATGCAATCCAACTCCAACAGAAAAGGTTTTTTAGTTTTCTGGATGAGTTTTCTGGGCTTTTTTATCTGGAACACGCTTTCTGTTTACTGGGTTTATAATTCGGTTAAAAGCATTGGTGCGCTGGTGGCCGTTCCAATTTCACTTATTCCATATTCACTTGGTCCGCTGCTGATGAGTACGGCTTGCTGGTTGTATTACCGGCTGCGGAAAGTTGCGCCTTTAGGTTGGAGTTTGGCCGGATTGGTTTGCCTGTGGATCGGTTACGAATATCTGCACCAAAGCTGGGATTTGGCTTTCCCGTGGATGACTCTGGGCAACGGTTTTGCCATCAGTCACCAATGGATTCAGTGGTACGAATACACGGGCGTTTACGGCGGAACGATCTGGATCTGGTTAGTTAATATTTTAATCTTTTTGATTTATCTCAGCCTAAAAAAACAGTGGCAAAAGAAGCATCGACAACGTTTGGTAGCGGCAACGGTACTGTCGGTTTTGCTACCGATAAGCTTTTCACTTTTTATCTATTATGAGTATAAAGAACTGGAAGATCCGGCCAATATTGTAGTGGTTCAACCTAATATTGATCCGTATCAAAAGGATGGATCAATTCCAACTTCAGATCAAATCAACACGTTAATTAAACTTTCCAAAAGCGTGGCCCAGCCAAATACCGAATTTTTTATCTGGCCGGAAACTGCAATTATGGATGGCAAAGGTGTAGATGAAGATCAAATTCGCAGCAGCGATTATTACGCGCAGGTGCAACATTTTTTGTATCCGTATAAAAATGCCAATGTGCTAACGGGTATTGAATCGTATAAACTTTTCAGTCATGATGCGCCGGTTACTGCGGAAAAAATTCCTGGTTATAATGTTTCTATTGATCATTATAATGCAGCCGTTAATGTTGAAAACTCGGCACGGGTGCAGTTTTACCATAAATCAAAACTGGTTCCGGGCGTAGAAGAAATGCCTTTTGGTTCGGCTTTTTCGTTTTTGAAACCTGTTTTTGAACATTTAGGAGGAAGCACCGGCGGTTACGGTTATCAGCAAGAACCTTCCGTTTTTTATTCGCAGGCCGGAATGGGTGCGGCTCCGGTAATTTGTTATGAGTCGATTTGGGGCGAATACGTTGGAAAATATGTGTTAAAGGGCGCACAATTTATCGCGATCATCACCAATGATGGCTGGTGGGAAAACACTTCCGGCAAAGATCAGCACCTGGATTACGCTAAGTTGAGGGCGATAGAAACTCGCCGCTGGGTTTGTCGGTCGGCTAATACGGGTTTATCTGCTTTTATTAACCAACGCGGCGATGTAATTAAACAAACCAAATGGTGGGTTCCAGCGGCAATTAAGCAAGACATCAACTTGAATAGTGAACTGACTTTCTATGTAAAACAAGGCGATTATCTGGCCAAAGCAGCAAGTATCATAGCTTCAATAATTATATTTTTCTTAATAGTTAATAATATATTTTTTAAAGTAAAATAAACTTTTACCTTTATTTCGGAATTGAAACCGTTCCCAAATAAAGATTTTGCACTTACCTCAAAAATTAACAGCTTTTTTTATTGATTACCGAAAGTTCTTTTTCGGTCTGATGCTTCTTTTATGCCCTATTTTTTATGCTGATGCTGCCACCATTACTTCAATAACAAATGGCGGAAACTGGAATGATGGAACTACATGGGTTGGCGGAATTGTACCAAGATCAACAGACGATGTAGTAATTGCAGCAAATGCAACAGTAACCATGGATGCAGCAAATACTTCCTCAGGCATCTTGAGTTTAACAGTTTCTTCAGGAAGTATTTTGCAAACCGGAACTGCTGCCGGAAATATTCGCTTTTACATCAAAGGCAACATCATCAACAATGGCAATATTAACTTTTGGTTAAATACTGCAAACGGTTCAGGCTTAACTTTAACTGGAAACAGTACGTGGTCGGGAAGCGGAAGCTGGAACTTAGCACAACTATTTATCAGCAATTATGCTTTGGAGTTTGGAGCCGATATTTCCATCACCCTAAACCGAAGTATTACGGTTGGTACAGGTTCTCTAAATTTATCCAATAAAAGAAGTAGTTATACTTTTATTTTATCCGGAACGGAAAATACTACGCTTGCAAGCGAATCAGCATTGATGTTTTATGGAAATATTATTGCCGACAAAAGTAACAGGCTGATAACTTTTGCACAAAGTGGTACAACTGATGCTTATAATACAATCAATATTTTGGGCGATATTACAGTTAAACCCAGTAATCGATTAACCATTGGTACTTATAATATCTTAGATATTAAAAGCAATCTTTCTGGTAGTGGAAGAATAAGTGGCAGCACAACCAGTGATGTTCAAATCAGCGGAAATGGCAGCGCAATACTGTTTAATTCCGGCGGCTCGGGTTTCAGGAATTTTACTGTTACGCGGCCAAGTGGCGCTACGATTGATAGCACAATTACCATTAACCAAACTTTATCATTACAAAATCAGGCTAAATTATATATGCCTGCGGGGAAATCTGCCAATGGAAACCAAACATTTACTGTGGCTGGAGCAATTACAGGTGATGGTTATTTAGCGCAGCAAAATGGGACGAATGCTTATCAGTTAACTGATTTAACTTTAACTGGTTCCGCTGTTGCCAATCTTCGGTTCTCGCAACTTACGGGCGAAAACGTTATTCATAATTTAGCGGTAAACAAACCATCAAGCGCAGTAAATTTAATGGATGGCGGCTTTTTTCAGGTAAAAAATACCTGCACAATTACCAACGGAACATTCAACATCAATGGCGGAACGTTAAAGTTAACAGGAACGATTTCGACGAATATCAACGGAAACTTAACAGGTTCTGCCTCATCAAACCTAATTATCAGCAATGATGTAAGCAGCAGCAATGCCACCATTTATTTTAACCAAATTGATGCTGCAAGCCGCTCGCTCAAAACTTATACACAAACCCGAAATGGTACCATTACACTCGGCAACGCCTTGGATGTTTATAATTTAGTAGATATAAACAGTACCAGCACAGCTAACATCTTAAATTCGGCCAGTAATTTAACGTTGATTTCTAGCGAAACCGCCACTGCAAGAGTTAACAATTTGGGCACTGCTTCTATTACAGATTCTGTTTTGGTGCAGCGTTTTATCAAAGGAAGCGATATTTCAAGGCGCAGTTACCGCTTGCTTTCTTCGCCGGTTTATCAGGTTCCGAATACTAATTCGGGTTTACGAAAGTATTATTTCAGTCGTTTACAGGATCAGATTTTAGTTACCGGTGCCGGTGGAACAACAAATGGTTTTGATGCCTCGTCCGTAAACGGACCGACAATTTGGAAATACAACGAACCCGCGGCAGCAAGTGCGGCGCAAGATTTTATCCCGATCAGCAGTATCAGCAAAAATCATTTAATTACCACCCAAGCTTCACTAACTGCCGGTAACGGTTTTATGTTGTTTTTTCGGGGCGACCGGAGCAATAATATTTTCAATAAAACCACTCAGCCATTTCCTGTTCCGGAAGATGTTACTTTGACTTACAAAGGCTTGCTGAATCAGGGAAATATTACGGTAACTGCGCCGTATGGTGCAGCAACGGGTTCGTTATCTTACACTAACAAAGCAGAATCAAACGATGGTTTTAATATGGTTGGGAACCCTTATCCTGCGGCTATTGATTGGGAATTATCCGGTGGAAGCGGTTCGGCAATTGCATTAACTAACATCAATTCAACTATTTATATATTAAATCCGGTTACCAAAAATTATGGCACTTATACCAAAGGCGGAACTGCTACCGGCTCGGCTACACAATATATTTCTTCCGGACAAGGATTTTTTGTAAAAGCAAACGCTGCAAATCCTGCAATTACTTTTACGGAAGCTGCAAAAGCTTCAGATACTTCAAACCCATCTGTTTTAGGTGGAAAAACGGCTTCAGCTATTGATTTTTTAAGATTGAGTTTGCAAAAAGACACCATCGATCAGGATGATATTTTAATTACTTTTAAAAAAGGACAAAGTGAAGATTATGTGCAGGAGGAAGATGTGGAAGATATGAGCGGACAAAATGCTGCGGCTTCCTTATCTTCCATTAGCAAAAAAGAAAAAATGCAGCTGGCTGTAAATGCTTTACCATCTGCAGAAAATGCCAGCACGATTCCGCTTTTTGTTGATGCAGCAGCAGATGGCGAATATCGTTTAAAACTCACAGACTGGTCGGCAAACTTTAAAACCCAAACCGTTTATTTAAAAGACAATTTTACCGGAGATTCTGTGAATTTAAGCAAGCAGTTGGTGTATGCTTTTTTTATTCGTAAAAATACAGTGGCTACATTTGGTGCCGGCAGATTTGTACTTTACTCTAAACAGCAGGTTATTACTATTATTCCCAAAAATCCGGTTGTAACCATTGTCACTCCGCAAAAAGCAAATGCTGTAACGCTTTATCCTAATCCAGCTTCCACAGAAATCAATTTTTTAGTGGATAAAAACAGCATTGCAAATTTCAGGCTTAAAATTTACAATAATCAGGGACAAAAAATAGCGACTTCCGTTTATCAAAACCAGTTTACTTTTAAACATAATGTTGCAAGTTTGCCTGCTGGAATTTACGTTGCCGAGTTATTGGATTTAAACAGCGGCCATGCGATCCAAAAGATAAAATTCATCAAAAATTAAACCGGTCAAATCTACTTCAACCCAAACGCTGAAAAATATAATTAAAAAATTTAGGTGGTAAAAGAAGCATCCGTTCTATTTTTTTAACTGATGTTGAACAGGGTAATTTCTTGCTCGTTTTACAATCTTCCCTGGGAAAAATACTCAACAAAATTATTATGTTTTAAATCCTGCGCTTTGTAGAAACAGCCTTTGCGGGTTTTATTATAATCCAGTATTAAAAACCTGGTATTCTGCACTTTAACAGTATCTCCAGGCTTAAACATATACTGCTGAGTTGTTTTGCATGAGGTAAAAAACAGTAAAGCCAATAGTGATTTTTTCATGGTATTTTATCTTTTTACAGATAGAAATACCATTATCATACCCGTGCAACTTTTATCCGGTTTTCAGCGGTTTAACAGGTAAAATCAGCTTTAAACCAGGTGCTGCGAATTAATAATAACTTATGTTTCCTGTAAATCGTAAACGGGCATGATTAGCAGAAATCTGCTTAGGCAGATCAGTTGTGCATTACGATGAGTAAATTTCAATCAAAAAGCGTAAATATTTTTATGACCCTCGATCAGCAGGTGATCGATGGATATTTTAATAAACATGATCCTGCCCCGATTTATAAGCGGCAGTTAAGTCATCAGTTTGAGCAGTACATTATGGACACAGTAGCTGTGGCTAAGCGCTATGATGTGGTTTTTTACAAGTTTAAATGTACCACCGAAGCTGATAAGCAATATGCAGAACCATTGATGTATGCAGTACACCGGCATTTTTCGGACAAAAAAACGGAAAAAATGAAGGATTTTGCCCGTTTTAAACAACGTAACTGGATGTTGCTGGCCGTAGGCATAATCGTAACCGTGCTATGCCAGGGCTTTTTACCCCTGATTTTGGATGAGAAACAAAGCCTGCCATCTGGATTAACCAACAGTTTGGACATTTTTGCTTGGGTTTTACTTTGGCATCCCATTGATGAATTGATTTTTCAATGGAACCCGCATCTTAAAGATATTTTACTGCTCGAAAAATTAGGCACGGCAGAATCAATCATCATAGAAAATGAAAAAAAGGCTGCTGCCGTTAATGATCCTATGCGGGTTGTGGCTTAGTGCAAAGGCACAATCAAGCGCCGGGCTGGAGCAATATTATTATATGGGCAATTATCACACGTTTGCTTTTGTGCCGGTTGTGCATTATCAAACCAACCAAAACTGGTATGCAGAAGGGCGTTTTAATTATGAAGCCTTAAATACTTTAGCGCTGTACGGTGGCAAAACCTTCGAAAAAAAAGCAACGGTATCTTACTCGGCCACTCCAATTTTAGGTGTTGTTTTGGGTGAGATGAACGGCGGATCAGCAGGTTTGAACCTGGAAATGGATTACAGGCGGTTTAATTTTAACACGCAATCACAATATACTTTTTCAATACATCAGCAAAACAGCGATTTTATTTACAGCTGGTCTGATCTAACTTATCAGTTTGCCGAAAAATTTGCTGCCGGATTTTCACTTCAGCAAACAAAATTACACCAAGTAAACGGCGCATTTGAAAGAGGATTTTTAATAAAACCTACGTATAAAAGCTGGGCGTTTCCATTGTATGTTTTTAAACCGGAAAGCCGTGAACGGTATTTTGTGCTGGGCATCAATTACGAATTGGAAAATAACAGTGCTAAAAACAGTATCGCCACAAATCATAAATCATGAATGCAATGAATAATATTTGCCTTTGGATAACTTCGGACAACCTTCTGGTCGTTCAGTTTTGGCTGGCCTGGTGGTTTTACTTATTAATTTTGGTGCTTGCTCTGGGTGGCGGATACTTTTTTTTCAGCATGAAAATGAATACGGCATTGCACGAGATTGCCGATCTGGAGAGGCAACTGTTAGAACGTACCGAATTGCTTTCGTACTCCAAACTAACGGCACAAAAAGCACGCGAAGATGCAGCACTGGCCAACCAGAATAAAAGTGCGCTGCTATCCAAAATTAGTCATGATATCCGCACGCCGATGAACACTATTATGGGCATGGCGTCATTACTGAATGAAACTCCGCTCAATACGGAACAGCATGAATATGGCAGTACCATTTTAGATTCGGGTGAAAACCTGTTGAACATCATCAATGAAATTTTGATGAATGATATTCTGGAGTATTCTAAACTGGAATCTGGCCGGGAACTGGAAGTTAAAGACTTTGATCTTCGTACCAGTATAGAAGAAGTTTTTGATGTTTTCGCCCAAAA
>JBPBQN010000084.1:0-41438 GCA_050954865.1 Janthinobacterium lividum
ATCATTGCTTTTAAAGCTGACATTTTCATAGTTCTTGATTTAAATTGTTAATTTTTTAATTTAGTTTGCATAAAGATAACCAAATGAAAGTTGATTTGTTTAGAAAATAAATCTTTTTTTACTTTTTTATATATCAGCTCAACATATTCTCCTAAAAAATCATGAAAAACTTTTTAAATGAAGCTTATGCCGAAGCAAAAGCCGGTTTTGATGAAGGCGGAATTCCAATTGGTTCTGTTTTGGTACATCAAGGCAAAATAATTGGTCGCGGCCACAACCGCCGCGTACAAAAAGGCAGCGCCATATTGCACGGCGAAATGGATGCACTGGAAAATGCCGGCCGTTTGCCAGCTGCAGTTTACCGCGAATGCGAATTATATACTACACTTTCACCTTGCCCAATGTGTTCAGGTACGATTTTGCTGTACGGTATTCCAACGGTAATTGTGGGCGAAAACAAAACTTTTATGGGCGAAGAAGAATTGCTGCGTGCCCGTGGCGTTGAAGTAATGGTAGCTGATGACGAAAAATGCTACAACTTAATGCAGCAATTTATCAGCAAAAGCCCGGAATTATGGAATGAAGATATTGGCGTATAAAACCAATGCTTCTTTTATCAACCTAAATTTGGTGAAAATCAAGCATAAAAAAAGCCTCACAATTTGCGAGGCTTTTTTTATGCTGCTAAAAGAAGCAGAATTATTTTGTTGCAGCTGCATCACGCAAAGCTTTTACTTCGTTGTGTGCAGATAAAATACCTTGGTTTTGGCTGCTGATCGCAGTTGAAATGTTAGCATCCCAGCTTACATCAGTATCACCTAAAGCTTCTTTGTAAGCTTTTTTAGCTACATCTTCACCATATTCGCAATCTGCTAAAATAGAGTGACGATCTTTGCCAGTAAAAACAGATTTAACATCCATCCAAGCATGGTAAAATTTACCTGCTGTTGTAGTTGCATCTGTTGGCTCGCCACCTAAAGAAGTAACGAAAGCTTCCAATTCTGTAGCGTTTTTCTGACTTTGTGCAATATATCCTGAAAATAAAGTTTTCAAATCAGCATCTTGTGTGCCTTCTAACCCTTTTTGATAACCAACAACGCGGTCATTATTAATTTTGATCAGATCATTTAATGCAGATATTTGATTTTCTGCTGTTTCTGTAGTTGCCATAATTTAATGTTTTAAGTAGAGTAGTAACAGGATTTTTGAACGATGGTTTTCAAAAAATCAAAATGATGCAAGCAGTCCAGATTTTCGTTTTTTCTGGCTGATGAGTAACTCAAAATTTTACTCAACTAGTTCTGTAAGATTGGCGTTTCTCCTCCTGAAAATGTACTGAAAACCGCTTTTGATTTTTACCTGATAAAAGAAGTATTTTAGTAGATTCAAATCAAACAAAAACGCTGTTTTCTGCTTATAAGCAAGGTTAATCTCAAATATTAATAAACCATAACAGATAAATATAAGCTAAAAAACTAATGGAAAACAAAAATCAGCAGAACAGAGCCGAAACAAACAAAAAATTGCAGGATCTGGAGCAAGATACTTCTTACGCCGACGGTAAGTTTTTAACAACGAACCAAGGCTTAAAAATTAACGACGATCATAACTCACTTAAAGCAGGAGATCGCGGCCCAACACTTTTAGAAGATTTTATCCTTCGGGAAAAAATCACCCATTTTGATCATGAGCGCATTCCCGAACGCGTAGTACACGCACGTGGTGCTGGAGCACACGGTTATTTTCAGGCATATGATAATTCAATGTCTAAATACACAAAAGCCGCTTTTTTAACAGATCCATCACGCCAAACGCCCATCTTTACGCGGTTTTCTACCGTTGGTGGTTCCCGTGGTTCATCTGATCTGGCCCGTGATGTACGCGGTTTTTCGGTAAAATTTTATACTGAAGAAGGCATTCATGATTTTGTGGGAAACAACATTCCAGTATTTTTTATTCAGGATGCCATTAATTTCCCGGATCTGATTCATGCCGTAAAGCCAGAACCGCACAACGAAATTCCGCAGGCATCTTCTGCGCATGATACTTTTTACGATTTTATTTCGCTAATGCCCGAATCTATGCACATGCTGATGTGGCTGATGAGCGATCGCGCCATTCCGCGCAGTTTCCGCATGATGGAAGGTTTTGGCGTGCATACCTATCGTTTTATCAACGAAGAAGACAAAGCAACTTTCGTAAAATTTCATTGGAAACCAGTACAAGGCGTTTTCTCTGTGGCTTGGGATGAAGCACAGAAAATCTCTGGTAAAAACCCTGATTTTCATCGTTTGGATTTGTGGGAAGCGATAGAAAACGGCATGTTTCCGGAGTGGGAACTGGGCGTGCAACTGATTTCGGAAGAAGATGAAATGAAGTTTGATTTCGATATTCTGGATGCTACTAAACTGATCCCGGAAGAACTTGTCCCCGTGCAAAAAATTGGTAAAATGGTGTTAAACCGTAACCCCGACAGCTATTTTGCCGAAACCGAACAGGTAGCTTTTCATCCGGGCCATTTGGTTCCAGGCCTGGATTTTACCAATGATCCGTTGTTGCAGGGCCGTTTGTTTTCTTACACCGATACGCAATTAACGCGTTTGGGCAGTCCGAATTTTCATGAAATTCCAATCAACCGTTCTCTTGCACCAGTTATCAATAATCAGCGCGAAGGACACATGCGCCAAACCATTAACAGCGGACGTGCAGCTTACGAGCCAAATAAAATAGCAAACGGCAGCCCGCGGCAGGCAAAAGTTGCTGAAGGTGGTTTTACTTCTTATCAGGAACGGATTAGTGCGGCAAAAATCCGTGCCAGAAGCAACAGCTTTCGTGATCATTTCAGCCAGGCAACTTTGTTTTTCAACAGCCAATCAACAGTAGAGCAAAATCATATTATTGATGCTTTGCGTTTTGAATTGGGTAAAGTTGAACTGGAAGAAATCCGCGAACGGATGCTGGGTTTATTATCACAAATCAGCACAACACTGGCCAGTAAAGTTGCGGAAGGTTTAGGAATGACTGTTCCGGCAAAACCGCTGTCACCGATGAACTTTAGTCACGGTGCTGATGCAGATATGGCACAAAATGAATCGGTAAAAGGTAAATCTTCTGTCCAAAAATCGGCAGCATTAAGCATGGCCAAAAATGTAAGCACAAGCATCAAAACGCGCGAAATTGCAATTTTAGCCGCGAATGGTGTTGATGGCGATGCGTTAAACAATATGAAATCTGCTTTAATTGCAGAAGGTGCCATGGTAAAAGTTGTTGCACCAAAATTAGGCAAGATCAAAGACAGCAAAGGCAACGAAATTAAAGTAGATCAAAGCTTTTTAATTGCTGCATCGGTTTTGTTTGATGCCGTTTATATTCCGGGTGGTGCAAATAGTATTGCTGCTTTGGAAAAGGAAGGTGATGCATACCATTTCGTGGATGAAGCTTTCCGCCATTGCAAACCAATTGCTGCGGACAAGGAAGCAATAGAATTACTGAAAGGTTCTTACATCGGCAAAAAAGAGTTATCCGGCAAAATGGATGAATCTAATCTGGTAAGCAAAGGTTTAGTATTTAACCAGCAACCAGCCGTATTTATTGACGCAATCAGCAAACATCGTTTCTGGGAGCGCGAAAAACCGGAAGAAAAATTCCCCGCATAAGTAGTTAAATCCGATACTGTTTTTATCGGTATAAAATCCGTGTTGCTTTGAGGGCAGCACGGATTTTGTTTGAATTATTCTCAGCATAAAAAAACCCACGCCAATCAAATCAGCGTGGGTTTTTAGGTTGATAAAAGAAGCATGCTTCTTTTATCAACCTAAAATTTAGAATTAAGCTTCTACCGCTTCAAACTCATGTTTTTCAACTGTTTTTTCTTTTTTGCCGAAGAACCTGTTTTTCAAATTTACACGGATCAGGTACATACAAGGCACCAAAATCAGTGTAATAATGGTGGCAAAACCTAAACCAAAAATCATCGTCCAGGCTAACGGTCCCCAAAAAGCTACATTATCTCCACCGAAGTGAATGTGCGGTTTAAACTCTGTAAACATGCCCACAAAATCAATGTTAAAACCAACAGCCAACGGAATTAAACCCAAAATAGCAGCCGTTGCGGTTAGTAAAACTGGCGTCATTCGGGTGTGACCGGCTTCAACTACGGCATCATGTACGTTCATGCCTTGTTCAATCAGTGTATCGGTAAATTCAACCAGCAAAATTCCGTTTCGGACGACAACTCCGGCCAGCGCAATGATACCAACGCCAGTCATTACAATTGCCATCGTCATCCCGAAAATACTAACGCCAAGCAATACGCCGATGATGCTGAAGAAAATTTCGCTGATGATGATTAACGTTTTACCGATGGAATTGAATTGAATCATCAAAATAATCAAAATCAAACCAAAAGAAGTAGCTAAAGCACCGCCCAAAAAAGTAACAGCTTCCAACTGATCTTCCTGTCCACCGCCTTGACGGATAATGATATCGGCCGGCTTTTTAAAGTTATTAATGGCGCGCAAAATATTGGCGTTCACTTCATTGGCATTGTAAGGTTTAATTACACTCGAACCCAAAGTTAACACGCGGTGTTGTTGTTTTCGTTTGATGTTGCTGTATGTATCGGTGTAGCGCACATCAGTAAACGCAGAAATTGGTACTTGCCGAATCATTCCGCCAGAACCCATATCGCGGTAAGTGATTTTCATGTTGCGCAACTCGTCAATGTTACCACGTTCGTTTTCCAAAGCGCGAACTTTTATCTGGTAATCATCTTCTTTGGTATTTCTAAAATCGGCTGCTTTCGCCCCAAAAACGGCAATGCCCAAAGATTGACTGATCTGTGCTGTGTTTAAACCTTCGCGGTTGGCCCGTTCGCGGTCAACATCAAACACAATTTCGGGTTTGTCATTTTGCACATCAGCAACCAAGTTTTCTATACCGGCAATATTTTGTTTAGCCAGATAGCTTTTTAAGCGATTGCCGGTTTTTACTAGCGAATCCAGGTTATCACCAATCAACTCGATACTGATGTCTTTTTGTACCGGCGGACCAGCGTTTTCCTGCGCTACCGCAATTTTTACTCCCGGAACACCTTGAACAGAATTTCGGATTTTAGTTAGAATCTGTTTGGTATCCTTGCCGCTTCTTTTTCCAAATTCTACAAAAGCAACGGTTACTTTACCTTTATTTTCGTAATCGCCCTGATCTTCATCTGTCGGATCAGTTACGCCTTTGGTTACGTTGGAAATGATGGATGTTACAATATCTTTATCCGGCTCTACGGCTTTGGCTACACGTTGCTCAATTTTTCTGGTTACCTCATTGGTTGTGGATTGATCTGTACCGATTGGCATGGTAATATACACGTAAGCAAAATTCGGATCACCAGAAGGAAAGAAAACCGGCGTTTTGCCTCGAACAACCATCAGAAAAATAGCCAGAATAAACAGTGCGAACGTTCCCAGTAAAATGGTAACCGGCCGCTTTACAGCGCGCTCGAGCCATTTGGCGTACCATTGCTGAAAACGCGGCCAAACGTTGGTTTGGAATTTGTCGATTACGCTGAGCAGCACAAAATGATTAAGCAGATACAGCGCAATGCAAAGCACCAGGAAGTTGCCCATGCCCATCGTCCAATTGCCAGTAAAAAACATCAGATAACTAAAAGCTGTCAGTACACCTAAAATTAATAAAGTACGATTTGTTTTTTTATCAAATTTGGGATGATCGTGTTCGCCTTCTATATGCGGTTTCATAAAATCTACCGCAAAAACTGGATTCATAATATAAGCCACAACCAACGAAGCCAGCAAAGTAATAATCAGCGTAATTGGTAAAAAGAACATAAAATGCCCGATCAAGCTGTTCCAAAAAGCCAGTGGAACGAAAGGAGCCAGGGTTGTCATCGTACCAGAAAACACTGGTAAAAACACTTCTCCGGCGGCAATTTTCGCTGCTTCTTTTATCGGTACTTTTCCGTTGTCAAAAATCCGGTGCGTGTTTTCAATAACCACAATGGCATCATCCACCACAATCCCTAAAGCCAGCAGGAAGGAAAACAATACGATCATGTTCAGCGTAAAACCGATTGCCGGCATCACTAAAAACGCAATAAAGCACGAAAGCGGGACAGACAAAGCCACAAAAATGGCGTTGGTGGTTCCCATAAAAAACATCAAAATAACCGTAACCAAGATAAAACCGATGATGATCGTGTTGATCAAATCGTTTAGTGTAGTACGCGTTTTATCTGATTGATCGCCGGTTACCGTAACGTTTAAACCTTTCGGAAAAACTGTTTTTTCTTTTAATTTAATCAAGTCATTGATTTTATCAGATGCCTGAATCAGGTTTTCGCCAGCACGTTTACTAACGTTTAAAGTGATAACATTTTTAAATTTCGGATTATCGTTTGTTTTTAAACGCGCATAACTTTCCTGCTCTAAAAATGCATCTTTAATTTCGGCAATATCACGCAAATAAACCGTTTGTCCTTTTGGATTACGTACGGACATCGCTTGCACTTCATCCGCATTTTTAAAATCTTGTTTAATATCGATGCTGCGGCGCACGCCATCTGTTTTTACTGTTCCAGCAGTTGTCAGGATATTTTCAGAACCAATTGCTTGAATAATATCGGTGAAACTGATTTGTGCCGAAGCCATTTTATTCAGATCAACATTTACCTGGATTTCTGGCGTTAAGGCACCAACTTCATCTACTTTAGAGATTTCTTTGTAGCCTTCAATCTCATCTTTCAATAAATCGGCATACTCTTTTAATCGCTTCAAATCATAATCACCGGAAATATTAATGTATAAAATTGGCAAATCTGCAACGTTGATATCCGAAATAACGGATTCTTTCAGGTTGTCATCATTTTGCGGCAAATCCTGCTTGGCTTTATCTACTGCATCTTTTACATCAATTTTTGCATCCTTAATTTTAATGTTGGCCTGAAATTCCGCCGTAATAATCGAGACGTTTTGTACCGAATTGGAAGTAACTTTTTTTAGTCCTTTTAATGATTTCAACTGCTTTTCAATCTGCCGTGTTACCAAATTTTCGATGTTTTGGGGCGATTGACCAGCGTAAGCTGTAGTGATGTAAACCTTGGATTGTGCTATATCCGGGAAGTTTTCCTTCGGGAGATTGTTATAGCTGATCAATCCCAAAATTGAGATCAAAAAAATGAGCACATAAATGGCAGTTTTGTTATCAATGGCCCAACTGGAAGGCGCAAATTCTTTTCTGATATCTATCATAATTACAAAATCATGAGGTTTGAATTAATTTCCGGATTGTAACACTTTTACTTTATCGCCATCTTCTAAATCAGAAGCACCGGCGGTAATCAACTGATCGCCGGTATTTAAACCGTTTAAAATTTCTGATTGTCCGCCGTAAGTATTTCCAACTTTAACGTTTACACGCTTGGCCATACCGTTATTGTTGATGAATACATAATCACCGTCTTCAGATTTTTGAATGGCTTTTACCGGAATCGAAATCGCTTTTGATTTGTTGTAATCAGCAATTTTTAAAATAGCCGTCATGTTTGGCCGAAGTGATTTGCGTGCAGGCAGCTTGATTTCTACTGCAAAACTACGTGAAGTAGGATCGATCGCTTTTGCCGCAAAAGTTACTTTAGTTATTAACGAATCATTGGCGTCAGGCACTAAAATTTTAACGTTATTTCCTGTGCCTACACTGGCAGAATAAGATTCCGGAACATCTGCTTTCACTTTTAAAACATCTGCATTTACAATCCGGATTCCCGTCATGCCTGGCTGTGCAACTTGTCCTAATTTTAAATCCATCTGGTCAATCGTACCGCTGATCGGCGAAATGATGCGGTACATATCTGCCTGCTGATGTAAACCTGCCATTTGTTTTTGTGCGCTTTGCAAGTTGGTTTGTGCCTGTAAATATTGTACTTCTGTACCGATTTTTTGATCCCACAAATTTTTCTGCCGCTGAAATAAGGTATTGAGCAAAGCAACCTGTGCCTGTGCCTGCGCAATGTTTTGCTTTAAAACGCTATTATCCAGCTGCGCCAAAACTTGTCCTTTCAATACATGCTGTCCGGCTCTTGCGTTGATCGTCATGATCGTTCCGGGTGCCTGCGGATAAGCGGTAACATTATCCTGCGCATCTATTTTACCTTGAATCTGCACATAATTGGTAAAGTTGCCCGGCTTTACTTCTAAAATACTTACATCGGTAGATTTAGTAGAATCAGAACCGGCAGTTTCCGTTTGCAACTTTGCAATTTTGGTATTGATTTCTACCTGTTGTTTTTGTAAATCGGCCAGTTCCGTTTTTTTATCTTTCGGTTTCTGAGAACATGCCGCTAAAAACAGTATCGGTGCTATGTATAATATTTTTTTCATTTTATGGATTGATTTTGGTCGATTATTTAATTCTGCCGTAAGCTCTGTCTAAATCTACTTTACTCACCAAAGCATCATAAAGCCCTTGAATATACTGATTATCTGCATTTTCCAAATCGGTTTGTGCTTGTGTAACCTCAATGCTCGAACCAACACCTTGCTGGTATTTTATTTTAGAAACTCGCAATACTTCTTCTGCCAGTACACGGCTGTTCTTTTGGTTATTAAGCGTTTGTAAACCATTTATAAAAGTAATGCTTGCCTGACTGGCTTGTAAGTTTAAAGAGTTTTTAAGTTCAGTTAAATTGTTTTGCGATTGCGTATAAGTGATTTTTGCTTGCCTGATCTGATTTAAACGCTGAAAGCCGTTAAATACAGGCACATTTAAAGTAAGCCCGATATAGCTTGATGGAAAATACGAGTTAAATAATTGTCCAAAACGGTTGTTTTGATAAGCTGATGCAAGACTGGCATTTGCACTTAATGAAGGCAAATACTGCGATTGCCTGTTTTTAACATCCAAAGCATACAATCTTTTTTGTGTTTCCTGTAAACCATACTCTATCCGGTTATGGTAAAAAGCAGTATCAGTAGTAATTGCAGCAACATTATTATCCAGTGCTACATCTGCCAATTTAGTGGTTAGTGTTAAATTGTCTTCAATCGGCATACTCATCTGAAACTTTAACAATTGATAATTTAATGCCAGTAAACGAATGGTATTTTCTCTGGTAGTAACTAGGTTATTATATTGAACGGTAATACGGTCAACATCTATTTTTTCTACAAAACCCTGTTTGTTCTGTGCCACGGTTTGATCAAGCTGTTGTTTAAGCTGATTGATATTGGCATCAAGCAACCTTATCTGTTCATTACTCACTAAAACCTGGTAATAAGCTTTGGTGACGTTAACGTTAGCATCAATTTTGGTACGTGTATAATTTCGGTAAGATAGTTCTTTATATGTTTTTGCAGCTTTTAAACCGATTAAATAACTACCACTAAATAACAACTGACTACCGTTAACGCCCACGTTAGCGTTATAATTAACCCCAAATTTTAAGGGTATGAAAGTACCGGGTTGTCCGATAAATTCGCCGGGTATCAGTGTAACAGGCAATCTTAAATAGTCAGTAAAAGTAGCCGAGCCATTTATTTGGGGCAAGCCAATGCCAATCGTTTCTTTGACTCTGTATTCTGCACTTTTTATATCCAAGTTGGCATTAACAACGGCATTCTGATGCTCATAAGCATATGTAATACAATCAGCAACGCTAAAGCTATAATTTTGATCACCAATAGGTTGCAGTTGGGAAAAGGTTTTAAATCCTGATAAAATAAAAATTAATATGGTTACGGTTTTTTTCATAGAAATCGGATAGGTTATAATAGATTGGTTAAGGCTATATTTATTTTAGGCAACAGCATTTTTATATTGATCAAGCAGTTCATGGCCTTTTAAAGTACAAATGCCATAATTAAAATGCTCCATCATTTGATATTGCACTTTCCACGGACTAAATTCTGCTACCGGGAAAACGCTCGTATTAAAACCCATTTCTACTTGATTTAAACGCATTTTAGCCATGATTTTTACATCCAAATCTAAACGAATAAAATCTTGTTCGATGCCTTTTTTTAAGAGTTGTTCAAAAGTATTTACCAAAACATCAGCCTTAAAATGCTGAAATTCTTTCCAGGCATCGGGATGATATTTCTGCATATCGTGAATGACAATTGGGTTAATGCGTGAAAATATTTCTTCCGAACATTTCATCATGTTGATCATTTCCTCAATCACATTTCCGGAAGTTTGGCTGATTTGCTGAATCTGGCATTGATCTTCAGCTAACTTTTTTTTCATCAGCGCAATCACCAGTTCATTTTTATCGCTAAAACACTGGTAAAGTGTTTTTTTCGACATGCCTAAATGTTTGGCAATATCATCCATCGTAACGCTTTTTATACCGGCTTGCATAAAAAGTTCTTCACTTCCGGCCATGATTCTATCTTTTTGATCAGTCAACATAATTGCACAAAACTAAAGAAACATTATTAGTTTAAAAAGTTTCCATAGTTTTTTATTTTTTGCAGATAAATTCTAAATGCTTCATTATAAAATAAGTAGGAATATTGTTTTGACGGAGAAGCCATTACTTTTGTTACAACTTAAATTTTAGTAGCTAAAAACAGTATCCAATTTGAATCGAAATCTTATTTCTATAAAAGCGGTATAAACCAAAAAAGGAACAAGATTGCGCTTGTTCCTTTCTTCATCCATTAAAATAATAATGCTTCTTTTATCGCCTAAATTTTAGTATTCCAGCAACACATGCGGCCGGAAAGTATCCGTTTTAATTTGTGCTTTCAGCTCGTGCAAGATATTATACAAACCAAAATTGGTGCGGTTAACGTAGATGAAATGTTTTACGCCACGCGCTTGTTTGAATTCAGGCATTTTGGCAATTTTCTCTCCGAAAGCATACAGACGATCAAAAAAATCCGACTGGCTAAAATCGAAACTATCCGTCATGTATGGTTTGGCAAAAAGCCCGATCATTTCTTTATAAGTTTCATAATAAAATGCTATTTGCTGCGGATTATCTTTCGGCAAAATCATTTCCAACTGGCGGAAAGCTTTAATCGTTTCTTCTTTATTCTGCAATAAATCCGAAGCAGTAGTGGAGAAAAATGGATAATAAAAATCGTCTGGCAATTCTTTAATACAGCCAAAATCAATCACACCTAATTTTCCTTCCGGCGTAATCATAAAATTTCCCGGATGCGGATCAGCGTGTACCGCGCGCAACTCATGCTGCTGGAAATTGTAAAAATCCCACAACGCCTGTCCAATTATATTTCGTTCTTCCTGTGAAGGATTGCTTTGCAGATACTCTTTTAAATGTTTGCCTTCCAGCCAGCTCATCGTAATGATTCGCTTCTTGGAAAGTTCGGGATAATAAGTTGGGAAAACTACATTTTGCAAATTCTTACAAGCTTCGGTAAACTCAATTGAACGGCGCACTTCCAGTTCATAATCGGTTTCTTCCAGCAAACGTTCTTCCACTTCGCGCATGTAAATATCCAGTTCCTTTTCACTCATGCCCAAAAGCCTGAAAGCAAAAGGTTTAACCAGTTTTAAATCCGAAGAAATCGAATCACCAACGCCCGGATATTGTATTTTTACAGCCAGTTTTTGTCCGTTTAATTCCGCCTGATGAACCTGGCCAATCGATGCCGCATTGGTTGATTTTAAATTGAATTTATCATAAATCTGTTCGGGCGATTTGCCAAAATATTTACGGAACGTTTGCACAATCAGCGGACCAGAAAGCGGCGGCGCATTATACTGCGATTGCGAAAATTTATCTACATAAGCTGTTGGCAAAATATTTTTGTCCATGCTCAGCATCTGCGCCACTTTCAGCGCGCTGCCTTTCAATTCACTTAACGACTCATAAATATCTGCTGCGTTATCCTCATTCAACTCGTCCTTGTTCATGCTTGGATTGAACAATTTTTTAGAGTAATGCTTCACATAATTGCCACCAATTTTAAAACCCGTTGTTACAAACTTGGCAGATCGCTGTACTTTGGATGTGGGTATACTGTTTTGTTCTTTATTTTCTTCGCTCATGCTGTTTTTATCACCTAAAACTTCATCTTCTCTTTAAAGCCGCCGTTCTTCACTAAAAATTTTCCATAATCGAGCAAATTATCAACTGGCGAACGCTGAAACAGATCGAAAGTAACGTTTACGCCTTTTTCAATCGCTTCGTCTGTTTTCTCAAAACCTTTGGATTCATCATTCACCCAAAAATTCAGGATAAAACCAAACTGAATCCACAGCGCATCTTTATAACGATTTGCTAAAAATTTACGGTCGGCCAGTTCGCCTGTCTCAATGCCTTCCTGCAAAATCTGTACGCTGAAGTTTTCAAATTCTTCCTTCAAACCGGTATAAATTTTAGCTGTGCCCATGCCTTTTGCGGCGCGTTTGCTGCTGAAAACGGCAAAGCTTCTTTTACTCTTTAACAATTCAAAAAAGCTGTAAAAAAACGACAAGCCTTTTTCGCGAGCGGAATATTGCGGCCAAACTTCCTGGGTTTTAATTTCGGCGATGGTTTTTAAAGCCAGATCCGTCCAGATGCTTTGTTCCACACCTTCAAACGAGCCGAAATGCTGGTAAAATTCATCTTCCGGAAACTCATTCTTTTTGGCAAAAATGTAAACGGATTTCGGCTGTTCGCCTTCTGTCAGCACATAATCAATATAATCGTTCTGGATTTTTTCTGTTGAAGCCATAATTTTATCGGATAAAAGAAGTATCTAATTATTGCCTGAATTTACGGACAATTTAAACGCAAAATGATAATGACCAATTGTTTGATGTTAAACTGACAAACCAATTTTCAACAAAAAAATACTGGTAAAAACAGCATCAATCAATATGCAGTTCTTCCGGAAACTGATCCGGTTTGGCATAACTTAAACGCGCCAGTTTTTTGGTGATGTGATAACAATCCAAACCGGAAGTGGTAACCGAACCGGCTGCTTCCAAATCTACAAAACCATCTGATGCAATAAATTCTTCCTCAATTTTAACCCATTTAATTTCGCCGATGATAATCGTCGTTTCGTTATGACTTACCGGCATTATTTCCTTCAGTTCCAAACCGATTGATAATGAAGATTCGGCCACATAAGGTGATTTAAATCCGTCAACATAAGCTTCCGTAAAACCACATTTTGCAAATTCAGATTCGCCGGAAGGATAACGGGCGCTAGCCTGATGTGCTTCTTTATAAAACTTGGCCAAAACATTATTCAACGTGTAAAAACCGGTTGTTTTGATGTTTTTTAACGTATCGTGCTGCGGACCAGGCGGCCGTGCAACCATGCCAACCAGCGGCGGATTGGCGCCCAAATGAAAAATCGAACTGAAAACAGAAAGGTTAGTTTTGCCATCCTCGCTAATCGTTCCAAGCAGTTGCAGGCTTTTAAATCCGCCCAAACTGTTGATAAACATGGCGCGAAACTGCTTTTCCATATGCATCAGCGCTTCGTAATTATAAATCATTTTAAAGTGGTTTTAAAGTAGATAAGCCTCCATCGATGTTCAAAACTTGTCCGGTAATCCAGGAACTTTCTTCGGACAACAAAAATTTTGCTGCCGAAGCCATGTCGTCCGGCTGTCCAAATTTGCCTAAAGGATGCCTTTTAGACATTGCTTCCCGTTTCTCTTCAGAATTTAATAGATATTGCGCCAATGGCGTGTTGGTTAACGAAGGCGCGATTACGTTTACACGGATTTTGCTCGATGCAAATTCTGCCGCCAAAGAAACAGCCAAACTTTCAACCGCGCCTTTTGATACGGAAACGCTGGCGTGATAACTCATGCCCGTGCGCGCGGCAACCGTGCTGAATAAAACCACGGAAGTATTTTCAGCAGCTTTTAAAGATTTTAACGAAGCCTGAATCAGAGAAATGGCACCCAAAACATTCAGCTTAAAATCATTCAAATAATCTTCGCGCTGCAAACGCTGAAAAGGTTTTAGGTTGATTGATCCAACTGAATAAACCAAACCATCAATTTTTTCGGGAAGCTGACTGGCAAAACTGGTATCATCCAACATAAAATCATGCGGAATGTGTGTTATATTTTCTGGCAAACTAGTTCCGGCATTTCTCGAAATCACAAAAACTTTTGCGCCGGCTGCGGTTAGCTGTTTTACCAAAGCCAAACCAATTCCGGAAGTTCCGCCGGCTACTACAATATTTTTATCTGCAAAGCTCATACTGTTTTTATCGGCTAAATTTGTTAGTGTTTTAGGGTAACATAACATGCAATTGTTTGTTCAATATAAATCAAAACCAATTATGCCGCCTGTAAAAAAATATACCAAATCTAATTTGTCATCTAAAATTTGCGTGACTTGCGGCCGACCTTTCGATTGGCGCAAAAAGTGGGAGAAATGTTGGGACGAAGTAAAATATTGCAGCGATAAGTGCCGAAAAGCCAAATAAGCCTGTCGCCCAATGCCGAAAAATAACCTTTTTATGCTTAATTTGTAATGATTATAAATTATGAGCGGTAAAACGATTTTAGTTTGGTTTAGAAATGATTTGCGCGTTGAGGATAACGAAGTGTTAACCGAAGCCGTAACTAAAGGAGATGCAATTTTGCCGGTTTACTGTTTTGATCCATTTTATTATCGGACTACTGTTTTTAGCACTCAAAAAACTGGCAATTTCCGGGCGCGTTTTATCAATGAATCGGTTGCTGATTTACGGCAATCGCTGCAAAATTTAGGCGGACATTTATTGATTCGTCTGGGCGATCCAGCCATAATTATTCCGGAACTGGCGCAGCAATATCAAATTTCCGAGGTTTATCATCACCGCGAAGTGGCTTTTGAAGAAACCGAAATTTCGGCCAAAGTGGAAGCCGCTTTATGGAAGATGAAAATCAACCTGAAACATTTTATTGGCCACACGCTGCACAATAAAGAAGATTTACCTTTTCCGATCAAAGATATTCCGGATGCGTTTTCTGTTTTTCGGAAGAAAGTAGAACGCGATAGTCAGGTTCGGCGTTGTGCCGTTTCTCCGCAGAAAATAACAACGCCGCAACTTACGGATGCAGGCGAAATTCCAGCTTTATCAGCATTAGGTTTAACCGAACCTTTTGACGATAACCGCGCTGTAATGCGTTTTTTAGGCGGAGAAAAAGAAGGTTTAAAACAGCTAAATAATTTTGTTGGTGATGAAAATCAGGACAAAAATTTAAAAATAAACACCACTGGTTTAGGTGCTGATTTTGCCAATACCATGTCAACCTGGTTATCAATGGGCTGCATTTCGCCGCGGCAAATTTACTGGCAAGTGCAGCAGTACGAAAAAGCGCACGGCAGCAACGCTTTAACGCACGCTATTATGCTGGAATTGTTGTGGCGTGATTACTATCGGTTTATGTTTAAAAAACATGGCGATCAGTTTTTTCAGAAAGAAGGTTTTAAAGAACAAGCTCCACCGGAAGCTGAAAATCAGGATGAACTTTTTGCAAAATGGAAAAAAGGCGAAACTGGTGTGCCTTTTATTGATGCCGTAATGCGCGAAATGAATGCAACCGGTTACACCAGCATCCGCGGGCGGTACAATGCAGCCAGTTTTTTGGTGAAAGATTTGCAGGTAAAATGGATTTGCGGCGCGGCTTATTTTGAAGAAAAATTAATTGACTACAGTCCGGCAACCAACTGGGGAAACTGGGCTGCGATTGCTGGCGTAGGCAATGATCCGAAGGAAAACCGTAATATCAACGTCATCAAACAAGCTGGAGAAGTTGATCTGAAAGGGCAATACGTAAAAACCTGGGTTCCGGAATTAAGCGCCATCCCGGGAAAGCAAATTCATACGCCGTTTTTTCTATCCAAAGAAGAACTTGCGGTTTACGGAATCGAATTAGGCAAAGATTATTCAAAGCTGATTATCGAACCAAAATGGCAAAAGCTGGCAGATAAAAATGCAAGTATTTTTTAGGAAGCTGATTGTCAAAAGCTGAAAGCCTTCTCTCAAACCAATGCTTCTTTTACCGGTTAAAAATTGGTGAAAACTTTACGATTAATTCTGGGCGATCAGCTAAACGGTAAGCATTCCTGGTTTCTGCAAAAAGAACCCGAAACCACTTATGTGCTGATGGAAATGATGCAGGAACAAACTTATGTGAAGCATCATATTCAAAAAATTCTATCTTTTTTTGGGGCGATGCGAAACTTTGCTTTTCTGTTAGAAAAGGCTGGCCATCAGGTGATTTATCTCAAACTGGATGATCTGGAAAATACGCAAACGCTAGCTGGCAATCTTCAAAAAATCATCGATAAAAACAGCATTAAGCGTTTTGAATATTTGCTTCCGGATGAATATCGGCTGGATCAGCAATTAAAAGATTTCTGTAAAAACCTCGAAATCGCTACGAGCGCTTACGATACCGAACATTTTTTTACCACGCGGGAAGAAGTCGGCGATTTTTTTTCCGGCAAAAAACAGCTGATTATGGAAAGTTTTTACCGGCACATGCGGCAAAAATATGATTTGCTGATGAACGGAAACGAGCCTGCGGGCGGTTTGTGGAATTTTGATGTAGATAACCGCAACCGTTATGATCAAAAAGTTCCGCTGCCAGAACCGCTGGTTTTTGAGCATGATTTATCAGAAATCCGCACGATGCTGGAAGCGATGCACGTGCCGTATTTTGGTAACGTGGTGGATAATAAAGTTGATTTGCCTTTATCCCGAAAAGAAGGTTTAAAGCTGATCGATTACTTCTGCCAGCATTTATTGCCGCATTTCGGCACGTATGAAGATGCGATGTTGCAGCAACATGCTTCGTTGTTTCATTCGCGTTTGTCGTTTGCGCTGAACGTAAAATTAATTTCGCCAAAAGAAGTAGTTAGCCAGGCAATTATACATTGGCAGCATCATCAAAAAGAAATCAGTTTACCACAAATTGAAGGTTTTACACGGCAGATTTTAGGCTGGCGCGAATATATGCGCGGTTTATATTGGAACAAAATGCCGGAATTTAAAGTGAAAAACTTCTTCAGTCATCAGGCAAAACTGCCAAAATGGTTCTGGGACAATGACACGAAAATGAACTGCCTTAAACATTGCATTGGCCAATCGCTGGATCTGGGCTGGGCGCATCACATTCAACGACTGATGATCATCGGAAATTTTGCGCTGCTTTCGGGTAGTGATCCGGATGAGGTAGATGATTGGTATTTAGGTGTTTATGTAGATGCGATGCAATGGGTTCAACTGCCCAATACGCGCGGCATGAGCCAGTTTGCCGACGGCGGAATAGTGGGCACAAAACCTTACGTGGCTTCGGCGGCTTACATCAACAAAATGAGCGATTATTGCGGCAGCTGTTTTTACGACCGGAATAAAAAGTATGGCGAAAAAGCTTGTCCGTACAACAGTTTGTACTGGGATTTTTTCGCCCGGAATGAACATTTACTTTCCGGCAACCAGCGTTTAAAAATGATTTACGGCAATTTGCATCGCCTAAAACCTGATGATCTGGAAAAGATTTTAGAGCAGGCTGCGGTATATAAAAATATGGTGGATACGTTATGATTTTTAGGTTGATAAAAGAAGCATATCGTTTAAAACAGTATCCTGCTTAATCAACTTTGATACTGTTTTTACCGATACTTTTTCGTCATCAGCAATAATTGGAAAAAAATCGTTTCACCAAAAATTACCCAAACACATTGTAAATAGCAGTAAATAAATCTATTTTGCTTTTCTTAAAGCAAACTTAAATGGGTTTGTTTCTCTATTAATTCTTACTTTTGTACTGTTTCACTGATTGGATTTTCCATGAGCACTTTATCGTACCTAAATAACGCTAATGCAGCGTATATAGATTCTCTTTATCAAAATTACAAACAAGACCTGGAATCGGTTGATTTTGGCTGGCAAAAGTTTTTTGAAGGCTTTGATTTTGGCAAGTCGGACAAATCTGGCGCAGCAGCTACTGATCCAACGGTTCCTACAGATCAAACACATTTTTTGAAAGAAATCAATGTGTTGAATATGATCGATGGTTATCGTACACGCGGTCATTTATTCACTAAAACCAACCCTGTTCGCGAGCGGCGCAAATACGTGCCGGGCAAAGAACTGGAAACTTTTGGTTTGAGTGATGCCGATTTAAACACCGTTTTTAATGCGGGCGTTGAAGTTGGTTTAGGACCGGCAAAACTGAGCGATATCCATGATTTGCTGGAGCAAACGTATTGCCAATCCATCGGTGCAGAATATCGTTACCTACGTGATCCGGATAAAATTGCTTGGTTTCAAGAACGCATGGAACGCAGCCGTAACACGCCCCATTTCTCTGTTGATGAAAAAAAACAGTTGTTAAAAAAACTGAATGAAGCTGTCGTTTTTGAAAGCTTTTTAGGCACAAAGTTTTTAGGTCAGAAACGGTTTTCGTTAGAAGGAGCAGAGTCTTTAATTCCGGCTTTGGATTCGGTAATCGAAAAAGGTTCCAAATTAGGTATCGAAGAGTTTGTGATCGGAATGGCTCACCGCGGCCGATTGAACGTGTTGGTAAACATTCTGCGTAAAAGCTATAAAAGTATTTTTTCTGAATTTGAAGGAAAAGGCTTTGATGAAGAAGCTTCTTTCAGCGGAGATGTAAAATACCATTTGGGTTATTCTACCGATGTAGAAACTTCTAACGGAAAAACGGTACATCTTAGTCTGTGCCCAAATCCATCGCATTTGGAAGCTGTTGATCCGGTTGTTGAAGGATTGACACGCTCAAAAATCGACTTCAAATACGGTGGCGATGATAAAAAAATTGCACCAATTTTAATTCATGGTGATGCTTCTGTTGCTGGACAAGGAATTATTTACGAAGTTTTGCAAATGTCAAAACTGGAAGGTTACCGTACCGGCGGAACCGTACATTTGGTGATCAACAACCAGATTGGTTTTACTACTAATTATAAAGATGCGCGTTCCAGCACGTATTGCACTGATATTGCTAAAACCGTTTTATCGCCGGTTTTCCACGTAAATGGTGATGATGTAGAGGCTTTAACCTACGCCATCAATCTGGCGATGGAATATCGTCAGGCTTTTCACAAAGATGTTTTTATTGATATTTTATGTTATCGCCGGTACGGACATAACGAATCCGACGAGCCGAAATTTACACAACCGCTTTTATATAAAGCCATTGAAAGCCATCCAAATCCAAAAGAAATTTACAACCAGAAGCTGATTGCAGAAGGAAGTATCGATCCGGAACTGGCCAAACAAATGGAAAAAGATTTTCGTGCTTTGTTGCAGGAAGATTTAAATCAGGCAAAATCTGATGAAAAATTTACGGAAGTAAAACCAATGTTTGCCGGCGCCTGGAAAGGTTTGCGTTTGGCTATTGATAAAGATTTTTTAACTTCTCCTGATACTTCCGTAAGTGCAGAAGAATTTGAAATGATCGGTAAAAAAATTACTGAACTTCCGCAAGGCAAGCAGTTTTTCAAAAAGATTGAAAAACTTTTTGCTGATCGGCAGAAAATGGTGAACGAAACCAAAACTTTTGATTGGGCAATGGGCGAGCTTTTAGCTTACGGAACATTGCTGAACGAAGGCCATTCGGTTCGTTTAAGCGGAGAAGATGTAAAACGCGGAACTTTTTCACACCGTCATGCTGTTTTAACTCTGGAAGATTCTGAGGAAGAATATGTGCCGTTGCGCAATATTTCTGATCAGCAGGCCGCATTTCATATTTACAATTCACATTTGTCGGAATATGGTGTTTTAGGTTTCGATTACGGTTATGCTTTGGCCAATCCAAATGCTTTAACGCTTTGGGAAGCGCAGTTTGGCGATTTTGTAAACGGCGCGCAAATTATTACAGATCAATACATTGCAAGTGCAGAAACAAAATGGCAGCGTGGAAACGGTTTGGTGATGCTGTTGCCGCATGGTTATGAAGGACAAGGTCCGGAGCATTCATCCGCCAGGATTGAACGTTTTATGGAGCTTTGTGCCGATAATAATATACAAGTAGCGAATTGCACTACGCCGGCTAACTTTTTCCATATTTTGCGCCGTCAAATCGTAAATCAATACCGTAAGCCTTTGGTCATTTTCACCCCAAAAAGTTTGCTGCGGAACCCGAAATGTGTATCACCGATTGCGGATTTCACTGAAGGAAAATTTAATGAAGTTATTGATGATGCTTTTGTAAATGCAGAAGAAGTAAATCGCGTGTTGTTTTGCAGCGGAAAGATTTACTATGATTTGCTGGAAAAACAGCAGGTTGATCAGCGCAAAGATGTAGCGATTATCCGTTTGGAGCAATTGTATCCAACACCAATTTTGCAGATGCAAAAAATCAAAGCAAAATATAGCAATGCCGAAAGTTGGGTTTGGGTGCAGGAAGAACCGGAAAATATGGGTGCATGGCCGTATTTGTGTCGTAAATTGCGCCATACAGAGCTGGAGTTCGAACTGATTTCCCGCAACGAAAGCAGTAGCACGGCAACTGGTTATGCCAAACAACATGCCGCGCAGCAATTACACATTGTAGGCAAAGCTTTTGAAGCACCTGCCGGCAAAGCGGTAAAACAAGAAGTAGAAGAAACCACAGCTAAAATGGCAAATGCCGGAGCTGATTAATCCTGAAATATAGTTTATAAAAATATGAGTTTAGAGATCAAAGTTCCGCCGGTTGGTGAATCCATTTCTGAAGTAACCTTATCAAATTGGGTAAAAAATGATGGTGACCATGTAGAAATGGATGACGTTATTGCCGAGCTGGAATCAGACAAAGCTACTTTTGAACTAACTGCCGAAGCTGCCGGAACACTTAGAACTGCTGCTAAAGAAGGTGATGTTTTGTCGATTGGCGCGGTGGTTTGCAGCATTGAATCTGGTGAGGCTGAACCTGCACAAACAGAAAAAGCACCGGTAAAAGAAGTATCGTCAACTATAGAACCGGTTGGTGGAGACGCACCGAAAGCAGCCACTGCACCGGTTGCACAGGAACTGGAAATCAGGATTCCGGCTGTTGGCGAATCTATTCAGGAAGTTACTTTAACGAAATGGATGAAAAAAGATGGCGACCAGATTATAATGGACGAGCCGCTTGCTGAACTGGAATCTGACAAAGCAACCTTTGAACTCAATGCTGAAAGTGACGGAATATTGTCCATCATCGCTCAAGAAGGTGATGTGGTAATTATTGGCGCATTGGTTGGCAAAATTGCCGCAAGTGCCGGTGCTGCGCAAACAGAAAAAATACCGGTAAAAGAAGTATCAGAAAAAGCGGAAATTTCTGCCGGCGCTGATCAGCCTAAAACTTATGCTTCCGGCGTGCCTTCGCCAGCGGCAGCAAAAATTTTAGCTGAAAAAGGTGTTGATCCAACATCTGTAAATGGAAATGGCGTTAACGGAAGAATTACCAAAGATGATGCTGTAAAAGCACAAGCAACACAACCGATTGCAAAAGCAGAAAGTAAACCAGCGACTCCTGCAAAACCAGCACCTGCATCGCAACCTGCTGTTACCGGAAGCCGGAATGAGCGTCGTGAAAAAATGTCTTCGTTGCGCAAAACCGTAGCAAAACGTTTGGTAGCGGTTAAAAATGAGACGGCCATGCTGACTACTTTTAACGAAGTAGATATGCAGCCAATTATGGAACTTCGCGCCAAATATAAAGACAAATTCAAAGAAAAATACCAAGTTGGCTTAGGTTTTATGTCGTTTTTTACCAAAGCAGTTACTGAAGCTTTGAAAGACTGGCCAGCTGTTGGTGCACGCATTGAAGGTGAAGAAGTAGTTTACAGCGATTATGCTGATATTTCCATTGCTGTTTCTGCACCAAAAGGTTTGGTTGTGCCAATCATTCGCAATGCAGATGCGATGAGTTTGGCAGAAATTGAAAAAGCAATTGTTGCTTTGGCCGGAAAAGCCCGCGAAAATAAGCTGACCATCGACGAGATGACTGGCGGAACTTTCACCATCACTAATGGTGGCGTTTTTGGTTCGATGTTATCAACGCCAATCATTAATTCTCCGCAATCGGCTATTTTAGGAATGCACAACATTATTGAGCGTCCGGTTGCTGTAAATGGACAAGTGGTTATTCGCCCGATGATGTATTTGGCTTTATCTTATGATCACCGGATTGTTGACGGGCGGGAATCTGTAAGTTTCCTGGTTCGTGTAAAACAATTGTTGGAAGATCCAGCCAGATTATTATTAGGCGTATAAAAAACACCAATAAAAGAAGTATCAACAAGGCTTGCATGTGCAGGCCTTTTTTAGTTAAATTGATTTTTAGGCAATCGATTGTTGATTTAATACGTAAAACAGATTACACTTGTAAAAAATAACGCAACTTTACCTGATAAACTATTTTTAATCCCTAAATTGTCGCCTTTAAACCTAAATTAGAATGAATAGACTTCAAACTCCGGATTACGCCGTATTCCTGATTTACTTTTTAATTGTAGCCTTATACGGCTGGTGGGTGTACCAACGTAAAAAAACCGCAATTGCCTCCTCCAAAGACTACTTTTTGGCCGAAGGCTCGCTCACCTGGTGGGCAATTGGGTCTTCGCTAATTGCTTCCAATATTTCTGCAGAACAATTTATCGGTATGAGCGGTTCCGGTTTTCAAATGGGATTGGCTATTTCTTCCTATGAATTTATGGCTGCTTTAACACTCATAATTGTAGCTATATTTTTTATTCCGGTTTACCTCAAGAATAAAATCTTTACGATGCCGCAATTCCTGCATCAGCGCTATAATGGTACCGTAGCAATGATTATGGCTATTTTCTGGCTGTTGCTGTACATTGTAGTTAATTTGATGTCCATTTTATATCTGGGTGCCCTGGCTATCAGCGGTATATCAGGTTTTAGTGTAGTATTGTGTATTGTATTGCTGGCTGTATTTTCTATCATTATTGCTTTAGGCGGAATGAAGGTTATTGGTTATACAGATGTAATTCAGGTTTTCTTTTTGATATTGGGTGGATTGGTTGCTTCTTATATTGCCCTAAATTTAGTGAGCGAAAAATCTGGTACTACGGGTGTTTGGAATGGTCTGAAATTGCTAACTACCAACGCTAATGATCACTTCCACATGATTTTTCATAAGGATAATAAAAACTACATGGATTTGCCAGGTTTAAGTGTTTTGATCGGTGGTTTGTGGATCACCAACTTAAACTATTGGGGCTGTAACCAGTACATTACACAACGAGCTTTAGGTGCCGATTTAAAAACAGCACGCGGTGGTTTGCTTTTTGCCGCTTTCCTTAAAATTTTGATGCCTGTTATTGTTGTTATTCCCGGAATTGCAGCTTATGTACTGTATCAAAAAGGAATGTTTCATTCCGAAATGCTTACTTCAACCGGAGTTACAGATGTAAATAAAGCTTATCCTGCAATTTTAAACTTGTTGCCGGTTGGCGTAAAAGGCATTGCTTTTGCAGCTTTAACAGCAGCTATCGTTGCTTCTTTAGCCGGAAAAGTAAACAGTATTGCTACCATTTTTACGTTAGATATTTATAAGAAAGTAATCAAAACTGATGCAAGTGAAACCAACTTAGTTAATGTTGGTAAAATTGCTTTAATTGTAGCAATGGTTTTAGGCGTTATTTTATCTTTATTAGTTGGAGATAATTTAATGGGCGAAGGCAAACAAGGCTTTCAGTACATTCAGGAATATACAGGCTTTGTTTCTCCGGGTATTTTAGCCATGTTTTTAATGGGATTTTTCTGGAAAAGGGCTACTTCAAATGCGGCTTTATTTGCAACCATCGGTGGATTTATATTTTCAGTAATTTTCAAATTCTTACCAAACTTTGCTGATTTGAGTTTCCTTGCTTCTACCGGATTTTCAAAAGCTAATGCATTAGGTGTTTATGAAATTCCTTTTCTTGACCGAATGGGTTTCGTCTTTATTCTTTGCATGATCGGCATGTATATCATCAGCATGATCGAAAACAGTAAAGGTTTAAGGCCAAATGGTTTGGAAGTAGATACCAAAATGTTCCGTGTTACACCAGCTTTTACAGCTGGAAGTTTAATTATTTGCGGATTGCTGGTTGCTATTTATTCTATCTTCTGGTAAATCAGCTAGTTATCTAAATACAAAAGCCTTTTGATTTAGTTCAAAAGGCTTTTTTATTGATGCTGTTTTTATCGGTATAAATTTAATGAGGAGCAAAGAAAATAAGATCGAGAAGCGGAGAACGAAATAACTATATGTTAAATTAATGTCAAACTAAGAGTTAAGAGCAACCGACTTTCCATCAACTATATCTCTGACCTTTTCTCGCTCTCCACTCTTTTTAAAACTACCTGACTTCCCAACTTTTATTTGGGCGTGCCCCTGCGGGTCGGGCTATCCGTTCCAAGTCCTCGTTCGTGCCTCACTCCGGGCCTTCCACTGCTATCCCTCACGCGAGCTGCACAACCGCTACACTTTGCTGTGTTTTAACATGCTTCTTTTATCCACTAAAAAATCACCTTAAAACCGTAACGTAACCAGCTTCCTTTAAAATATCATCATTCAGCGTAGTTCCTGTAATTACATAATAATAAGTACCAACCGGCACCGGCTGACCGTTGTACGTTCCGTCCCAGCGTTTTAAAATATCTTTGGCTTCGTATAATTGCTGTCCGTAACGGTTAAAAATCTGGATGCGGTAGTTGCTCAAATTGGTAATCTTCACTCCAAAATCATCGTTAATCGCATCATTGTTCGGCGTAAAAGTATTCGGAATGAAAATGACTACATCATAACGCAAAACCAGTTTCCCCAACGAAATTGTGTTGCTGCACGCACCTTTATTGGTAGCTGTTAGCTTTACCGTAAAACTTCCTTTTTTGGTATATAAATGCTGCGGATTGGTTTGAGTTGAAGTTGTGCCGTCGCCGAAATCCCACAAATAACTATCCGCATTGGTAGAATGATTGGTAAATGAAACCGTAAGCGGCACAGAAGCATTACCCGGAATTACAGGCGAAGCATCAAAAGCGGCCACCGGAACAGCCGTAATATCCGAAGCATTGATGGTGGTAAAAAGCGGATCACTGGAACATAAACCCTGCGTGATGATTAATGAATAGGTACCGGCAACAGCAGTTCCAGTGATTGGTATCCTGATTGATGGCTGGTTGGAAGAGAAATTATTGGGACCAGTCCAGGTGTAAATGGTGCTGGCTTGCACGGGTGTACTCATTACGATTGTATCGCCAATGCAATACGGCCCGGAAAGCTTGTTTATTGGTGTTATTAAAATTGGTTTCTGCGGAAAAGTAGCCGTTTTTGATAACGTTGAAGTGCAACCCTGAGTTCCTATGGCTGTTAGCGTAATGGTTTTATCGCCGTAGGAAGAATAGGTAACTGTAAATGGCCCATTGCTGGTGGCACTGGTTAAGCTGGCATCTTTCCCAAAATCCCAGTTCAAGGTAGTATAATCGGTAGAATTATTGGTGATGGTAAAGCTTTGCTGCGGCGAACAAAGGTTGTTTGGTGTAACCGTAAAATTTAAAACAGGCGTTTTGCCAATTGCCGGAATGGTAATAAAAGCTGTATCACTGGTGCAACCGTTTTGATTGATGATTAATTTATAGATTCCAGCCTGATTGTAATTTATTAGTGGAACGGTAACCACAGAATCCGCAGAAGTAAAATTATTAGGACCAGTCCAGCTATAAGTAGTACCGGTGATTGTTGCATTTGATCGTAAAACCAAATTATCACCTAAACAATAGCTGTTTTTAGCAGATAAAAGTAGTGGCGTAGTTGGTTTAAGCGGTACCACAAAGGTTTTGTAATCAACAGACACGCAACCCTGCACATTATAAGTCAATAAAACAGCTGTTTTTATTCCCGGCGTTGAATAAGTAACTGTATAAGGACCTGGCCCCGTAGTAGAATCAATACTTGCACCTTCACCAAAAGTCCATTTTAGAGAAGTATAGTTCGTAGATTTATTAGTAAAAGTAAAACTGGGTTTTGCTGTACAAGCATTATTTATTTGCACATCCAATTTAGCTGTTGGCCCTAAAAATGTCCCGGTAGTAACTCCGCTACCTGTAAACGATATGGTAAAACCGTTTGAGCCGGAAGTGAAATTATTGATCAGCAATGCATAAACGTGCCCTTGGATCATATCTACATATTTCACAAAACCATCTTGCCCAGCCACGCAGCCAGGCGTTTCCACTAAATCGGTAGAAGTTAAATTCAATCCGGTTTTGTTATAAAAAGGTGTGCAGTTTATACCGCTGCCAGATGCACACCTAATGGCATTTGCTGCGTTTACATTGCTTGCGGCGCCACTGGTTCCTAAATCATATAAAACCCAATCGATATCGTTATCAGAAATGGTTGGCGTAATGGTAAAGGTAAGTGTACCATTATTGGCTGCCGTCCATTTATACCAGGCAGAATTAGCTTCAATGGGTCCGTTTCCGGGGTTATTATCTAGACAAGTTCCGGCAGATTCACGACTATTGCTTCCGGCACCGGTAACATTGGTTTGGGTGAAAGCGGTTGTATCACAAATGATAGAAGCAGTGCCAAAATCCTGACCTGCTTTTAAAATAGGATAATAATTATTGAGGCACAATTTGAAAGTACCGGTACTATTATTGGCTCCGCTTACACGGATATAATAAGTTTGACCGATAGTAAGGCCGCCTTTATATAAAGTTCCTAAAGTTGCGGTGCTTGTATTAGAACCGATCATTTCCGAAAAACTGGAACAATCAGGCGTAGTATATAAAGCAACTAGCGGTGTGTTTAAGGTGCCGCCGCCATTTGTATTTCCGGTTACAGAAATATTAACATCAAAAGCAGTAGCAATAAACTTAAACCAAACATCATTGCCGGCAGATGGCCAGTTTTGTGCTGCTTCTAAACCACCTGCTGTGGCATTAATGCTGGTATAAGCGGCATTATTAGAACAGAAATCTGTAATATTAGTCAGCATGATTGCGCCAGAACAACTATCATTTACCGGAACCTGCGCTTTAGCAGCAACTGCAAACAAAAAAAACATCGATAAAAGAAGTATCAGTTTACGCTTCAAATGTTCTGGGTTGAAATCTCTCCTAAAATAAAAAAAGCTCCCGAAATTTCGAGAGCTTTTTATTTAAATGCTGTTTTTATGCCACATTTTTTTGTTGTCTGCGGATGATGTTTAACGCACCACCAGCTTTAAACCACTCGATCTGTTGTGCATTGTAAGTATGGTTTACCGGGAAAGTTTCCTGCGAACCATCAATATGATGCAAAACAATGGTTAACTGGCTGCCTGGCGCAAACTGATTTAAGCCAACAATATCAAAAGTATCATCTTCTAAAATTTTGTTGTAATCTTCTTTATCAGCAAAAGTTAAACCCAGCATGCCTTGTTTTTTCAGGTTGGTTTCATGAATACGGGCAAAAGATTTGACCAAAATCGCACGAACACCCAAATGGCGCGGTTCCATCGCTGCATGTTCGCGGGATGAACCTTCACCATAATTTTCATCACCCACAACGATACTGCCAATGCCGGCTGCTTTGTATGCACGCTGCGTTGCCGGAACCGGACCATATTCGCCAGTCAGTTCATTTTTAACCGTATCAGATTTTAGGTTGAAAAAATTGATCGCACCGATCAGCATGTTATTGGAAATGTTATCCAAATGTCCACGGTATTTTAACCACGGGCCAGCCATTGAAATGTGATCAGTTGTACATTTTCCTTTAGCTTTGATCAGCAATTTCAAACCTAAAATATCAGTTCCTTCCCAGGCTTTGAACGGATCCAATAATTGCAAACGATCAGATTCCGGACTAACTTTTACTTCAACCGTGCTACCATCAATTGCAGGAGCTAGGTAACCGGCATCTTCTACCGCAAAACCTTTAATCGGCATTTCAATTCCCTGCGGCTCATCCAGCATTACTTGCTCACCACTTTCGTTAGTTAATGTATCTGTTAATGGATTGAAAGTCAGATCACCAGCAATTGCAAACGCTGTTACAATTTCTGGAGAAGCCACAAATGCGTGTGTATTTGGGTTACCATCCTGGCGCTTGGCAAAATTACGGTTAAAAGAAGTAATGATCGAGTTTTTACGGGTCGGATCATTAGTATGGCGCGCCCATTGGCCGATACATGGTCCGCAGGCATTTGCCAAAACCACACCGCCAATGTTTTCAAAAATATTTAAATAACCATCACGATCAACCGTGTATCTAACCAGCTCAGAACCAGGTGTTACCGTAAATTCTGCTTTGGTTTTTAAACCTTTGCTGATGGCTTGGCTTGCTACAGATGCAGCGCGTGTAATATCTTCGTAAGATGAATTTGTGCAGGAACCGATCAAACCAACTTCTAAAACCGCTGGCCATTGGTTTTCGCGTACAGCATCGGCAAATTTAGAGATCGGCCAGGCCAAATCCGGCGTAAACGGACCGTTTACATAAGGTTCTAGTTCAGAAAGATTAATTTCGATTACCTGATCAAAATAAGTTTCCGGATTGGCGTAAACTTCATCATCTCCGGTTAAATGTTCTTTAATCGCGTTAGCTAATTCTGCAATGGCAGCGCGTTCTGTTCCCTGCAAATAAGCTTCAGATTTTTCATCATAACCAAAAATGGAAGTTGTTGCACCAATTTCGGCGCCCATGTTGCAAATTGTACCTTTTCCGGTTGCGGATAAAGAGCGTGCACCTTCGCCAAAATATTCTACAATTGCTCCAGTTCCGCCGTTAACGGTTAAAATTCCGGCAACTTTTAAAATCACATCTTTTGCAGAAGCCCAGCCAGAAAGTTTTCCGGTTAATTTTACACCAATCAGTTTCGGAAATTTTAGTTCCCAAGGTAATCCGGCCATTACATCACAGGCATCGGCACCGCCAACACCAATGGCAATCATGCCTAAACCACCAGCATTGGGTGTATGAGAATCTGTTCCGATCATCATGCCGCCCGGAAACGCGTAGTTTTCCAATACAACCTGATGGATAATCCCAGCTCCTGGTTTCCAGAAACCGATACCGTATTTATTTGAAACAGAAGAAAGGAAATCGTAAACTTCTTTATTTTGGCTTTTTGCAGTGTCCAGATCTTCCTCGGCACCAATTTTTGCCTGAATCAAGTGATCACAGTGCACGGTAGAAGGCACGGCAACCTGCGGACGACCAGCTTGCATAAACTGTAAAAGAGCCATTTGCGCCGTTGCATCCTGCATAGCAACGCGATCTGGTGCAAAATCCACGTAATCCACACCACGGTGTAATTCTTGCGAAGCATCGCCGGCAGAAAGGTGAGCATACAGGATTTTTTCAGTTAAAGTTAGCGGTTTTCCAACTGCTTTGCGGGCGGCCTCGATACGGCTGCCGTAGCGATTGTAAACCTGTTGAATCATATTTAAATCAAAAGCCATTTTATTGATTTTATTAGGTTTGAAAATTATTAAACGAGCACAGTTTGAGGCGAATCTACAAAAATAACGGGTAAAAGAAGTATCGGTTCTGCAATTTCGAATCGTTCCACAGAAACTAAAAATGGTAAAAATATTGTTATAAAGTTTTAAACTGATAACCTTGTTTTTGCCAATATTCTAACGCTTTTGGTAATACATATTGTGTTCGTGGCCAGGCTTTTAAACTATCATGAAAAACAATAATGGAACCGTTACTGCTTTTATCAACCACATTTTGGTAACATTTTTGGGGCGATAAATCCGGATCAAAATCTCCGCTTAAAACATCCCACATCACTACTTCATACTGGTTTTTAATAATAGCAAACTGCGACTTTTTTGCGCGCCCGTACGGCGGCCTGAAAAGTTTCGCTTTTACCAGTTCCTGGCATTGATGCGTGTTTTGCAGATAAACAGCATCCGCAGTATCCCAGCCGCGCAAATGGTTAAATGTATGATTGCCAATGGCATGGCCGCCGGCTTTTACCTGTTCAAAAATTTCGGGATGTTTTTGCACGTTATCGCCGATGCAAAAAAAAGTAGCTTTGGCTTGAAATCTGGCTAAAATAGTTAATACAAAAGGCGTTACTTCCGGAATCGGGCCGTCATCAAAAGTTAAATAAATTACTTTTTCTGTGCGACTTTTGTTCCAGGTTAAGCCCGGATAAAACCACTTTAACAAAGTCGGCGTTTTAACCAGATAAGGCATTTTCATATTTTGTCTGTCAAAATTTCACTCTAAAAAAAGGTCGGTAAAAAAAGCATTGTCCGTTCTGTCAATTTACTGCGAATTGAGTTTAAGTAAAATTCTTTTATTTGCAATACTATAAAGAAACCGGAAACCTGGCTTTGATGGAGAAAAATAATTTGAAAATTGCAGTAATTGGCGGTGGCAGCTGGGCTACGGCTATTGTGAAAATGCTGACTGATAACACGGCTCCGAAAGAAGTTTTTTGGTGGATCCGCAGCGAGGAAGCGATGCAGCATATCCGCAGATTTCGACATAATCCAAAATATTTGAGTTCTGTGGAGATTGATGTGAAACCGGAAAATATTTCTACCCAAATTCAGGAAATCATAGAAAAAGCAGACGTGATTATCCTGAACGTTCCGGCCGCTTTTTTAAAAGAAGCTTTAGTCGGAATTACCGATGCTTCTTTTACCGGCAAAAAAATCATCTCGGCCATTAAAGGTATCGTGCCGGATGAAAACCAGATTGTGGGTGATTTTATTCATCAGTATTACAACTTTCCGTTGGATGATTTTTTGGTTTTGAGTGGCCCGTGTCATGCGGAAGAAGTTGCGCTGGAAAAACTATCGTACTTAACTTTAGCTTCACAGGATAAAAAACTGGCTGCGGATCTGGCTTGTTATTTCAACACAAGATACATCAAAACTAATATTTCGGATGACATTTACGGAACGGAATATGCGGCCGTGCTTAAAAATATTTACGCCATTGCCAGCGGCATTTGTCATGGCGTGGGTTATGGCGATAATTTTCAGGCGGTGCTGATTTCCAATGCGATACGAGAAATTAAGCGTTTTGTAGATGCTGTTCATCCAATTAACCGCGATATCAATGAATCTGCTTATCTGGGCGATTTGCTGGTAACCGGTTATTCGCAGTTTAGCAGGAACAGAACTTTTGGCAACATGATTGGCAAAGGTTACACCGTAAACTCGGCGCAGTTGGAAATGAACATGATTGCCGAAGGTTATTATGCCGCCAGTTGCCTGCACGAAGTGAACAAAAAATATAATGTTTCAATGCCGATTAGTGAAGCAGTTTATGCTGTTTTATATCTGAAAAGTAATCCTATATTTGAAATGAAACAATTGGCCGAACAATTGAGTTAACGTTAACAATTATTTAAATCAAAATCATGAAAAAGATTAAAGTTTTATTATTCTCAGCCGCAGTATTATTTAGTGTACAATCATTTGCACAAAACACAGCAAAAGGTAAAGTTGGAACCGCTATCAATAAAGTTGGCAACAAAACTGCAGAATTAGCTGTAAAAGGAACATCCGCAGTTGCAGATAAAGAATTTAAAGGAAAAGTTGCTCCGGGTGGAGAAACAGTTTACATCAATAAAAATTCAAAATATTATTATGTAAATAAAAAAGGTGCTAAAGTTTATGTTGCAAAAGCAAAACTGAAAGACGCTCCTGCAAAATAATTTAAAATTATTTAAAAATAGAAAATGCCCGGACCGAAACTTCCGGGCATTTTTACGTTTAAAGGATTTATACTAATAAAAGAAGCATCACATCAAAAGATAAAATGATGAAAAAGCGATACTTAATTTTAGCTACAGTTGTGATCGGAGCAGGAATAATGGCCGCTTGCAATTCATCCGCAGTGAACAAAAAACTGCTTGGAAAATGGTCTTCTCAGGATAAAAAAACCAATCTGCAAATTACGGCCAAAGAATTTATTTTGGATGAAGGCGAGCCGCTTGCCGAAAATTATTTTACAAAAGGCGACAGCATTTATACTTCGTATGAAGGCAGCGAACCTTACACCAAATTTGTAGTGAAAAATTTGACTGATAAAAGCATGACTTTGGTTTATCCGGATTCTACTGCAATCAGTTTCTTTCGTTAGTTTATGAAGTTTAGTGTTGATGCTGAGCAAAACAGGTGCAAAAACAAAGAGCCTCCGGATGTTTCCGAAAGCTCTTTTCAAACTAAACTAAAACTAAAAATCAGGTGCTAAAAGCAGTATGCTGCTTAAAACCTTCTGCGGCGTTCGCCACGATCTTCTTTGCTTTTGCCAGAGAAATCACGAAAACCACTGCCGCTTCCGCCACCACTGTAGCTGCGTTCACGTCCGCCTTCACGTCTTTCTCTTCCGCCGTTTCCACCTTCTCTGCGTTGATAACCTCCGCCAGATGATCTTGGTGAACGACTTTCGCCACCTTCTGCAGCACCGGAAAGTTCAATCCGAACTTCGCGGCCCTGGAAATCAGCGTTTTTGAAAGCATCAATTACCTGTTGTGCTTCGGCATTTGGCACTTCAAAGAAAGAATAAACTCCTTTTACATCGATTTTACCAACGCCACGACCGTTGATTTTGCTGGTATTGCAGATGTAACCCAACAAATCTCCGCGGGTAAAATTATCTACCGAACCTAAGTTGATAAACAAACGCGTATAATCAGGATTTACGCCGTTACCGTTTCTTGGAGCGCGTTCACCACGTTCTCCGCCTTCACGCATACGGGATTCATCTGCCGAAGCGTTTAAATCCGGTGCGTTTTTGTAATAATCAAGGAAGCGGTTAAACTCCAATGAAGCAAAACGTTTGATGATATCTTCTTTGCTCAGCTCTTCAAATTCGGCCATAATGCGCGGAATGTATTGATCGATCTGGGAATCGTCTACAACAACATTATGCACTTTATGCACCAAACCGAACAGTTGTTTTTCGCAAACATCAAAGCCGGTTGGGATTTCTGCTTTCACGAATTTTTTACCAATTACACGCTCAATCTGACGTATTTTGCCAATTTCTTTTGCGTTAATGATGGCGATAGATACACCGGTTTTTCCGGCACGGCCAGTACGACCGCTACGGTGAGTGTAGTTTTCGATCTCATCCGGCAGAGAATAATTGATTACATGCGTTACATCGCTTACGTCAATACCACGTGCGGCAACATCGGTAGCAATTAACAACTGCAGACTGCGGTCGCGGTAACGTTTCATTACTTTATCACGTTGCTGTTGTGATAAATCGCCGTGCAAAGAATCGGCATTGTAACCATCTTTAATCAATGATTCTGCAATTTCCTGCGTTTCAATTTTGGTACGGCAAAAAACGATACCAAAAATTTCGGGGTTAAAATCAACAATACGTTTAAAAGCAGCGTATTTATCGCGTGCTTTTACGATGTAATATTCGTGCTCAATGTTTACATTTCCGGTATTTTTTGTACCCATAGTGAGCTCAAAAGGATCGGTCATGTAATTTTTAGCGATGCGGCGAACTTCTGCCGGCATCGTGGCTGAAAACAGCCAGGTTTTTTTCTCTTCTGGAGTGGTAGACAGGATTTCGTTAATGTCTTCCTGGAAGCCCATATTCAACATTTCGTCAGCTTCATCCAAAACAACGTATTGAATGTCTGAAAAATCAATGGCTTTACGGCCAATGATATCCAGCATACGTCCTGGTGTAGCTACAACGATTTGAACGCCGCGTTTAATTTCGCGCAGCTGATCCATAATGCTAGAGCCACCATAAACCGCCACAACTTTTACGTTGGACATGTTTTTGGAATAGCTTTTAATGTCGCTTGTAATTTGTAAGCACAACTCGCGGGTTGGGCAAAGGATTAAAGCTTGAGGCTTGTTCTGATCAAAGTCAATCAGTTCTAATAACGGCAGTCCGAAGGCGGCGGTTTTTCCGGTCCCTGTTTGGGCTAATCCGACAAAATCGTTGCTGCCTGTTAACAAAACCGGAATAGATTGTTCCTGGATTGGCGTAGGATTTTCAAATCCTAACTCAGAGATGGCATTAACAATATCATGACGGATTCCCAGTTCAATAAATGGGTTCATGATGTAAATAACGAACTTAGCTACATTGCTAAATCTGCTGCAAAGATACTGTTTTTATCGCACCAAAAAACACGTAATTGTAAAGTGTTTACATGCAGCGAAACTGGAGAATTAAGGTTGATTTTTATCGCAACCGATCCGCAGATTTAACCAGCTTTTCATCTCTGCCAATTCCTTTAATGGCAAAAATAATCAGCACGAGAGAAAGTGAAGATAAAATCATGCCCAAACCGTAATTTTCCGGGCGCAGCGTAATATTTTCACCAATAAAACCTTTAATCGTTTCGGCCAGTAAAAAGCTGTAACCGATAATTAAAACCATCACAATATACAGGTAAGACGATTGCTGTTTGCGGTTTTTATACATAAAAATACCTGCTAAAGGAAGCACGGCCGCAACAACAGTAGCCAAACTCAGCCACAAAAAAGAGGATGTTTTAGTGCGCACGCCGTTAATTACTTCGTAAACGCCGTTTACCGTCAAGCTGTCTGGATGACCGTTTAAAATCAGATTATTGATCACCGGAAAAAGAAAAAGCCCGAATAAAACCAAACTGGCGGCCAGTAAATAAATGCTTTGTATGCGTTGTATCATTTTTTATGTGCTAAAAGAAGCATGGCAAAGATAAAATACTTTTAAACTAATTTCTGCGGAGATCGACTTACCCGTTTTGTTAACTTTGCAAAAGTGGACGGAAAACAACGGTATTTTGCAGAATTGGCTTTTGACGGAACACGCTATCATGGCTGGCAGATCCAGCAGAACGCAGTTAGTGTGCAGGAAGTTTTTAATAAAGCTTTGCAAACCTTGCTGCGCCAGCCAGTAGAAACCGTTGGTTGCGGCCGCACAGATACCGGCGTACATGCAAAGCAGTTGTTTGTACATTTTGAGAAAGCTGTTAGCGATCAGCTGTTAGCAATCAGCAATGAAAAATCAGCGATTGCTATTGAGCCGATAACTGAAAGCCGACAGCTGAAAGCCTCGCTCAACGCTATTTTGCCTAAAGATATTGCCGTTAAAAACATCATTGCGGTTGCTGCGGATGCACATGCGCGTTTTGATGCAACTTTTAGGGCTTACGAATATCATATTCATTTCGACAAAAATCCTTTCAAGCAAAATTACAGCTGGCAATTGCGCGATTTTCCGGATCTGAATTTGATGAACCAGGCTGCAAACATTATTAAAGAATACACGGATTTCAGTTGTTTCAGCAAAAGCAACACGCAGGTGAAGACCAATTTTTGTGCGATAAAAGAAGCATCGTGGAAACAGAATCCTGATGGAAGCCTGGTATTTTACATTGCTGCGGATCGTTTTCTTCGGAATATGGTGCGCGCCATCGTTGGCACGCTGATCTCCGTAGGAAAAAAAGAAATAGAACCGGAAGCCGTGCGCAAAATCATCGAAAGTAAAGATAGAAGTATGGCCGGCGTTTCTGTTCCGGCCTGCGGTTTGTATCTTACAGAAGTAAAATATCCTTATATTCTTTCAACTTAAAACAAATATTCAAACGGTTAATTCCTTTCAACTCACAACTCACAACTCACAACTCACAACTCACAACTCACAACTCACAATGGCGGCAGTAACCGGAAAAGCTTTCGATACCAAATTATTAGGCAGAGTGCTGCAATATGTGCGGCCGCACCGCAAAGGCTTTTTGTGGGCGGCGTTTTTAACGGTTTTGATGGCCGCGCTTTCGCCGATCCGGCCGTATCTGATTCAGGTAACGGTTGATAAATACATCTTGACTTCTAACTTCAACGGCTTGCTGTACATGTCGTTGCTGATGTTTGGCTTGCTGGTTTTGCAATCTGGTGTGCAGTATTTCCAAACGTATTTAACCAACGCGCTGGGCCAATCGGTCATTTTACAATTGCGCACAGATGTTTTTAACCACATTACGCAACTGCGCTTAAAATATTTTGACCATACGCCGATTGGTGTGCTGATTACGCGTTCGGTTTCTGATCTGGAAACGATTGCCGATATTTTTTCGGAAGGTTTGATTTCCATCATTGGAGATATGCTGCAGCTGATTGCGCTGATCGGCATCATGCTTTACACCGATTGGCGATTAACGCTGATTACGCTGATTCCGATGCCTTTATTAATGCTGGCCACATACTGGTTTAAAGAAGCAATTAAATCATCGTTTCAGGAAGTGCGCACGCAGGTTTCGCATTTGAATACGTTTTTGCAGGAACATATTTCAGGCATGAGCGTGATCCATTATTTTGCGCGGGAAGATCAGGAAATGCGCAAATTTGTGTCCGTTAACCAGAAATACCGTGATGCGAATATTCAATCCAACTGGTATTATTCTATTTTTTATCCGGTGGTGGAAATTATTTCGGCGATGTCACTGGGTTTGCTGGTTTGGTACGGATCGAAGCGGATTCTGGCTGATCCGTTGCATGTTTCTCCCGGAACAATTACGGCGTTTATCTTGTATATTAATATGGTTTTCAGGCCGATACGCGAACTGGCTGATAAATTTAACACGCTGCAAATGGGCATGGTTGGGGCCGATCGTATTTTCAAGGTTTTGGATACTAATGAAAAAACAGTTAACAACGGCAAACTCGCCCCAAAACGATTGAAGGTGCCATCGATTTTGACAATATTTGGTTTGCATACAATGAAGAAAATTATGTGCTAAAAGATGTATCGTTTCATATTAAACCTGGCGAAACTTTGGCTTTGGTTGGTGCAACCGGCGCTGGAAAATCTTCTACGGTCAATATTCTAAACCGTTTTTATGAAATCAGCAAAGGAACAGTTAAAGTTGATGGCATAAATATTCAGGATTATGAACTGGGCTTTTTGCGTTCGCAAATTGCAACCGTAATTCAGGATGTGTTTTTGTTTTCGGATACGATTGCCAATAACATCAGCTTAAATAATACCAACATCAGCAGAGAAAAAATAATTGCTGCGGCAAAAGAAGTCGGCGCACACGATTTTATTATGCGTTTGCCCGGCGGTTACGATTATAAAGTGATGGAACGCGGATCAACACTTTCGGCCGGACAAGCGCAATTGATTTCATTTATCCGCGCCTTGGTTTACGATCCGAAAATTCTGGTTCTGGATGAAGCAACCGCTTCCATCGATACAGAAACCGAAGAACTGATTCAGGAAGCGATTTTTAAACTGATGAAAGGAAGAACTTCCATCGTAATTGCGCACCGTTTATCAACCATTCAAAACGCCAATAAAATCATTGTTTTAGATCATGGCGAAATCAAGGAAATGGGTTCGCACCAGGAATTATTAAGGCTGAATGGTTTTTATAAACGGTTGTATGATTTGCAGTTTAATTCTGGCGGGATTGCGAAGGTTGGTTGAGGAAATTTTGTATCTTTAAATTCATTTCAATACGTGAATTATGATTGTCGAAAGAACAGAAGATGAGATTATATTGCGATTGCCAGCAGATACGAATATTGATGATTTACAAGCAATGATTAATTTGTTTGAGTATAATTAAATTACAAAAAAATCAAAGCTACTCAGCAGGATATTGACGATTTTTTAAAAGAAGTTAAAAAAGGTCGTTGGGAAAGAACCAAATCAAGGTTGAACTTGTCAAGGTAGTTGTAGATACAAACATCGTTTTTAGTGCAATTTTAAAAGCAAATAGTTCTATTGCAAAATACTTACTCAGCTCTTCTTATTTTGAATCAGAATTGATTCGTGTTATTAAAATTATTTCGGGTAGAATAGCTTTTATTGATGTACAGTCAATTCCAGAAGAAGTTTATCGGAAAGTAAAACTTCTAACTGCTGATATTGATACTGACGATACCAAGTTTGTAGCCTTAGCAGAATATCTAAATATTCGCTGATGAATAACTGCCATACTGTTTTTATCCATCTAAATTCTGCTTCTGTTAAAACCACAAGCATCCAATTGAAGTTCATCTTACATGCAACTCACCAAAACTTTTAATCAGATAGATACCGACCGCATTATTGAAATGGCTTGGGAAGATCGTACGCCATTTGAAGCCATTGATTTTCAATTCAACCTAAAAGAGCAGGAAACAATCGAGTTGATGCGCCGCGAACTGAAACCGCAAAGTTTTAAACGCTGGCGCAAACGCGTGCAAGGCCGAAGCACCAAACATTTAATGCTGCGCAGCGAAACGTTGGATCGGTTTAAATGCGACCGCCAGCGCCAAATTACCGGCAACAAAATCAGTAAAAGATAGTATCTTACGCAACGTTTGCGGCAGATCGATCTATGAAAAAAATTTTTTCCAACCTCACTTTCCAGGTTATATTAGCAATTTTGGCCGGCGCGTTAGTCGGCTTTTTGTTTCCCAGTTTTGCTGCAACGGCCAAACTCATCAGTGCTTCTTTTATCAACCTGATTAACATGTTGATTGCACCGATCATCTTTTTAACCATCGTTTTGGGCATTGCAGGTATGGGCGATATGAAAAAAGTTGGCCGCGTTGGCGGAAAAGCTTTGCTGTATTTTGAACTGGTAACCACATTTGCGCTTTTAATCGGGTTGATTGTTGCCAACGTGATCAAACCTGGAAATGGCTTCCACGCAACCGCTGCTGCGGATGTAAGCAAAATTGCCGTTTACCAAAAAGAAGCGGCAGAGATGAAATGGGGCGAATTTATCACGCACATTATTCCGCATAACATCATCGAATCTTTTGCCCAGGGCGATGTTTTACAGATACTATTTTTTGCCATCCTTTTTGGTTATGGACTGAATAAAATGGCAGATGAAGGTAGTTCGATCTTGCGCGGACTGGACAAGCTTTCCAAAGTTTTCTTCAACATCATGAAAGTGGTGATGAGACTGGCTCCAATTGGCGCTTTTGGCGGAATGGCTTTTACCGTTGGAACTTACGGAATCAGCGCGCTTTTACCAATGGCGAAGTTGATGATTTGCGTTTATTTAACCATGATCCTGTTTATTTTTGTGGTTTTGAATGCGATTTGTCGGATTTATAAATTCAGTTTGTGGCAGTATCTGAAGTTTATCCGAGCGGAGATTCTGATTGTTTTAGGTACGTCTTCTTCCGAATCTGTGTTGCCGAGCATGATGCAAAAGATGGAACAATTTGGTTGCGCTAAGCCGGTTGTAGGTTTGGTGATTCCGACGGGTTACTCATTCAATCTGGATGGAACGACAATTTATTTATCCATGAATGTGATTTTTTTGGCGCAGGTTTTTCATATTGATTTATCGCTGGGGCAGCAACTCACGATTATTGGTATTTTGATGGTAACTTCCAAAGGTGCGGCGGGCGTTACCGGAAGTGGTTTTATTGTGCTGAGTTCTACACTGGCAGCGATAAAAGTGATTCCGGTGGAAGGAATTGCGATTTTGCTGGGCGTGGACCGGTTTATGTCGGAAGCGCGTGCCATTACCAACATGATCGGTAACGGAATTGCAACGGTTGTCATTGCCAAAAGCGAGAAGGAATTTGATGAATCCAGATATTTGAAAGCGATTGAATGATGCTGTTTTTATCGGCATTTTTTTATGCGGATGAGCCGTTTGCAAGGTAGCCATTATGCGCGTGAGGGATTGCAGTGGAAAGCCCGCAGCGCAGCGAGGACTTGCAGCGGATAGCCCGACCGGCCCAAGCCGGGCACGCCCAAATTATTATTTTAAAAGGAGCGGAATCTGGAATGCAAATAGAAACAGCCTGCCATAAATAAAAGTTTCCCTCTAAACCGATGAAGAATTTACACCGATAAAAACAGCATTACAAAAGATGAATCTAATTATCTGCTTTTGCTAAAAAAATTTAGCTTTGCCTTCATAAAGAAAACAACATGAGCGTTCTTGTAAACAAAGATTCTAAAGTGATTGTGCAGGGTTTTACCGGCAATGAAGGTACTTACCATGCAGAGCAAATGATTGCGTACGGAACGCAATTGGTTGGCGGGGTTACGCCTGGCAAAGGCGGCCAGCAGCATTTAGACCGTCCGGTTTTTAACACCGTAAAAGATGCAGTTGATAAAACTGGTGCTGATGTTTCGATCATTTTTGTGCCGCCGGCTTTTGCTGCGGATGCGATTATGGAAGCTGCCGAAGCTGGAATTAAAGTGATTGTATGTATTACCGAAGGTATCCCGACAAAGGATATGATCCAGGTGAAAGAATATTTAGTTGGAAAAGATTCGCGATTAATCGGTCCAAATTGTCCGGGAATTATTACTGCGGATGAAGCTAAAATTGGCATCATGCCAGGCTTTATCTTTAGAAAAGGTAACGTTGGCGTGGTTTCAAAATCAGGAACTTTAACTTACGAAGCGGTAGATCAGGTTGTAAAAGCTGGTTTGGGAATTACAACGGCGATTGGTATTGGTGGCGATCCGATTATCGGCACACCAACCAAAGAAGCGGTTGAAATGCTGATGAATGATCCGGAAACGCATGGTATCATCATGATTGGTGAAATTGGTGGTGGCATGGAAGCAGAAGCTGCGCTTTGGATCAGAGATCATGGCACGAAACCGGTTGTTGGTTTTATTGCCGGACAAACTGCACCTCCAGGACGCCGTATGGGCCACGCCGGTGCGATTGTTGGCGGTGCGGATGATACGGCTGCTGCAAAAATGAAGATTATGACAGAGTGCGGTATTCGTGTAGTAGAATCCCCAGCGGAGATAGGTGCTGCAATGGCTGAGGAATTGGCGAAATTGGGATAAGATTTATTTTTATAATATTAAAAATCCTGGTCGGTTGGCCGGGATTTTTTGGTTTCTGGTGGATTGATAAAGTCGTTTCGACCGTAAGATGAAATCCTATTTTAAGCCACATACTTCTTTTATCAGCATAAAACCAAGTCGCTCTAAATAAAATTCTTCTTATCGTCGGAATGACAAGGCGCAAACCTGTTTCAAGTTAGAAATCCTGATTAAATCACTGTTTATTTTGTTCGATTACGTTTGCTCTTAATAAGTAGCCGCTTTGTCATCTCGACCAAAGGGAGAGATCCTATTCAAAACATCATCCTTTTTATTCGATTAAGATTCCTCCTAAACGAATTGTACCTAACAAAAACTTCATACTGTTTTTATCATCCCCAAATTTATACCGATAAAAACAGCATTCAACTTCCGCAGGGAAAAACCAAATCCAGTCGCTTCTTTTTTTGTAGCTTGTGAGCTGAAATCAACCCAATATGCTACACAAATTTACTTTTACGGCGCTGCTTTTCGGCTGCTGCTTCGGCTCCATCGCCCAAAATTACAAACCGGCAGTTTTTAACGATCCTGACCGGAATAAAAAAATAGAAGCTACCTTCCCGGTTATCGATCAGCTTTACAAAGATTATGCAGAGAAAAACCATTTCCCGGCTTTGGTTTACGGAATTGTGGTGGATGGAAAACTGGTGCACACCGGCAACACGGGTTACACGGATTTGGAGAAGAAAACGCCTGCGACCGCAAATTCTGATTTCCGC
>JBPBQN010000085.1:0-39808 GCA_050954865.1 Janthinobacterium lividum
TTTGGTTAGCAATGCCTCGCGCGAACGTGGTTTGCGTGCAGGTTTGTTCAGCAAAACATGGTTGTTGATCGTGGTGCCCAGATCCCGCGTAAAAATCAGGTTAGGAATTGGGGCGAAAAAGATTTTTCCGTCTGGCATCGTTCCCGAAATCAGCAAAACCGACAATTGCACCGAAGATAAATTTAACAATTGCTGCTGTTGCTGATAGGTGCAGCTTTCAGTAGCGCATACGGCGGCAATTAATTGTTGCTTTACTTCAGCATTATCTAACACTTCTGCCAGCAATAGTTCCAGTTCAATTACATTTTTTGAAGAATGAAAATCAGGTTTTCCGGGTTTGTAAAATTCGCGCGTACTGTTTTTATCACCTAAATTTTGGATTTTTCCACGGATCAAATCCGGATCCAAAAAATACAGCAGGATTTTGGTGTACAAATCGTATTCTTTACTGCGGATGGTTTCCAGGTGCACAATATCTTCAAAAAGCCAATCCTGCGCTTTGGACGGGATAACTTTGCCCAAACCTTTATCCGGACTGTGCACCAAAATGCGGCGAAGCGTACCAATTTCTGAACTCACGTGTAATTTAAAATCTGTAGTTGGAAGCATAAATTTATAATTGCACAAATTTATCAGAATAAATTTGATGCTGTTTTTATCGATCAAAAAATCGTATCGGGCAAAACTGCTCATTTTTGTAAATTTGCCGCATGGATTTTATTTTAAAAGCTGCCGTTCGCGCTGTAAAAACATTGTTTGATGCTGATATTAATGCTGAAAGTTTAACGCTGCAACAAACGCGCAAAGAATTTGAAGGCGATGTAACGATTGTGGTTTTCCCGATTACCAAGTTTTCCCGCAAATCGCCAGAACAAACCGCAGCAGCATTAGGCCAATTTTTGGTTGCAGAAGTGGATCAGATCGAGTCATTTAACGTAATCAAAGGCTTCTTAAATTTATCCCTTAAAAACAGCTATTGGCTGGATGTTTTTTATAACCAGATCAATCAGCCGGAATTTGGTATATTTCCATCCAACGGGCAAAAAGTGATGGTGGAATATTCTTCGCCAAACACCAATAAACCGCTGCATTTGGGCCATGTGCGTAATAATTTGTTAGGTTATTCGGTTGCCGAAATTTTAAAAGCGAACGGTTATGAAGTGATTAAAGCCAATCTGGTAAATGATCGCGGTATCCATATTTGTAAATCGATGCTGGCCTGGCAAAAATTTGGCAATGGCGAAACGCCGGAAACTTCTGGTTTAAAAGGCGATCATTTGGTTGGAAAATATTATGTGCGTTTTGATCAGGAATATAAAAAACAAATCGAAGAACTTAAAAATCAGGGAGAAACCGAAGAACAAGCAAAAAAAAATGCGCCGTTAATCCGCGAAGCACAGGAAATGTTGCAGCAATGGGAGCAGGGCAATCCGCAGGTAATTTCACTTTGGAAGGAAATGAACACATGGGTTTATGCAGGATTTGCAGAAACTTACAAAAAACTGGGTGTTGATTTTGACCAATATTACTATGAATCAAACACTTATTTGCTGGGAAAATCTTTGGTTGATGAAGGTTTGGAAAGAGGCATTTTCTTTAAAAAACCGGATGGTTCTGTTTGGATTGATTTAACCGCTGATGGTTTGGATGAAAAATTAGTGTTGCGTGCCGACGGAACTTCGGTTTATATGACGCAGGATTTAGGAACCGCGCAGTTAAAATACGACGAATATAAAGCCAATAAAGCGTTAAATGTTGTAGGTAATGAGCAGGATTATCATTTTAAAGTGCTGTATCTGATCCTGAAAAAAATAGGAAAAAGCTGGGCCGAAGGTTTGTATCATTTATCTTATGGCATGGTGGATTTACCTTCGGGAAAAATGAAATCCCGCGAAGGAACGGTTGTAGATGCAGATGATTTGATTGCCGAAATGGAAGCCACTGCCAGAGAGCAAACCGATATTTTGGGTAAAGCAACCGATTTCCCGGAAGAAGAAAAACGGGAATTGTACCACACCATTGGAATGGGCGCTTTAAAATATTTCCTGCTAAAAGTAGAGCCCAAAAAACGCTTGTTATTTGATCCGAACGAATCGGTGGATTTTCAGGGAAATACCGGTCCGTTTATACAATATACTTACGCTCGTATCCGCTCGGTTTTAAATAAAGGAGCGTTTAATTTCGATACTGTTTTTACTCCTATAAAAGCAGTATCAGCGGTTGAGAAAGATTTGATTATACAATTGGGTCAGTTTTCAGTGTTTCTGGCCGAAGCAGCAGCAAACTACAGCCCCGCTGTAATTGCCAATTATGTTTATGAACTGGCCAAATTGTACAACAAATTTTATCACGAAGAAAGTATTCTAAAAGCTGAAGAAGAAGAAGTAAAACTATTCCGGTTGCAACTTTCTGCCGTTGCTGCTGGTATCATCAAAAAATCTATGTATTTGCTGGGAATTGAAGTACCAGAACGGATGTAAGCAGGAATTCATTTTCCCCTGATAAAACAGCATTAAAACTAAACTTTTTTCTTCTTTTGAATAAAAAAGGTGATAAACTGAAAAATATCTACCAAAAAAGGTTTCATTAGTAGTTAAAATTGCTATTTTGTTAAATATCCTACCGATTTTAGTAAGATAAGTTTACTAATAACTTAGTTAAATGCAATTTTGTAATATTTTTATTTGTTTTATTAAAAGTTACATAATTCTATCAGATTTCATTAGTTTTGGAATTGATATTAAACTAAAACAAATAAAGAATGAAACAAAAATTACTTATTTTTTTTCTGTTTTCAATTTTTTCGCTGCAAAGTGTGTTTGCGCAAAACAGAAAAATTACGGGAGTGGTAACAGGTGCTGATGACGGGCAGCCTTTACCAGGGGTATCTGTTATGGTTCAAGGTACAAAAATTGGCACTTTAACCAATGGCGATGGTCACTATGAACTAAATATACCATCAGGGGGAGGTACTTTGGTTTTTACATTTATTGGCTATGCTACTCAAAATATAAGTATTACTGGTAGTAATACTTATAATGTTAAAATCGCATCGAGTACTCGTCAGTTAAATGAAGTAGTAATTCAAGACAGTTATGGTACACAATCTAAGAAATCATATACTGGTTCTGCAGAAACTGTAAGCGGGGCACGAAATGAGAATAAACCCTTTTCTACATTTCAGCAGGCATTACAAGGAGAGGTTGCTGGGGTTGCTGTAACCAGTTCTAGTGGTCAGCCAGGCGCAAATAATCAAATTAGAATCAGAGGATTAGGTTCAATTACCAGTCAAGCAGCAGCACAACCATTATATGTAATTGATGGGATGATTGTAAATGCCGGTGATTTATCACAAAGAACAAATGGTGCTAATGCTTCCAGTGGTTCTTCTAATGCTTTAGCTGGTATAAACGAAAATGACATTGAAACTATTACTGTTTTAAAAGATGCTTCTGCAACTGCAATTTACGGTTCCAGAGGATCAAACGGTGTAATTCTTATTACCACCAAAAGAGGACGTAATGGTAAAACCCAAGTACGTTTTGATATGGAATTAGGTAAAACAAACAATATACCGCTACCTGCTGCTGGAAAACTGCTGACGCCTGACCAATTTAAAACCTTTTTTGATGAGGGGTTAACAAATTATTACAATAGCCCAACTTATAATGGTGGAAACACTTACACACCAGCCCAAGTTGCAACCTTAGTTACCAATTTCGATAACACTTATGCATTAAATAGTTCAGGTAATAATTGGGTTAATTTAGTTACTAAAAATGGCACACAACAACAATATAATGTGTCTTTAAATGGAGGTGATGAAAAAACAAAAATCTTTGCATCAGCAGGTTATTTTAAGCAAGATGCAACAGTAATTAAATCCTATTTAGAAAGGGTTACAGGTTTAATTAACATTGATCATACAATTAGTAAAAGATTTTCTACCACTACAGGTATCAATGTTTCTAACGTATTGCAAAATACACCTTTACAAGGAAGTGCTTACTATAGCAGCCCATGGGCTTCTGCTTATTTTTTAAGACCATTTCAGTTAGGATATAATGCTAATGGAACAATCAATTCCAGCACAACTGGTAATGCTAATTTCCCAACTTCCGGAAATTCAAATCCTTTATATATTGCTGCTAATGATACCAGAGGTTTATCACAAACAAGAGTTTTAGGCAATCAAACCATTAAATGGAACATTTGGGATCAGTTGAAATATACTGGTTACGTAAGTGCTGATTACCAGAATTTGGAAGAAACTTCATTTTTAAACCCTGTGATGGGTGATGCAAAAAGTCTTGGTGGTAGTGGTACAAGCCAGTATAGCCGCTACTTCAATTGGTTAGTACGTAATCAATTAGATTATCGTTATGATATACCTGGAATTCAAGACTTTTATGCTGAAGCGACAGTAGGTTATGAGGCACAAAGATCAGCTGCTTATTTTAATACTGCTTATGCTACAGGTTATCCTGCAAGTCAACCTACGTTAACTGCTGTTGGAGTTGCTGCTACACCAACTACAGCTTCTGAATACAAATCAAATTATACATTTGATGCACTCTATTCAAGAGCTGGTTTAAATTTTAAAAATCGTTACACTTTAAGCGGATCACTTAGAAGAGACGGTTCTTCAAGGTTTGGATCTAATAGGCAGTTTGGAACTTTTTACTCAGTAGGAGGTGCATGGAATATTGATCAGGAAGCATTCTTCGGACAACAAAAAATACTTACAACAGCTAAAATAAGAAGTTCTTACGGTACAACAGGTAACGCTAATTCACTTACTAATTACCAATGGCGCCCAACTGCTGGTTACGGAAACAATTACAACTTAGCAAATGGTCAGAATTACAGTACAATCGGTAATGTGAACCTGACTTGGGAATCTCAGAAAAAGTTTGATCTGGGAACAGACTTTGGTTTCTTCAATGACCGTTTGACATTCAGTTTTGATTATTATAAAAACCTAATTAGTGGTTTGATCTCCAATGCAGCAGTTGCTTGGGAACTTGGATTTACGCAGCAACCACAAAACATTGGTGCAATGCGAAATCAGGGTGTAGAATTTTCGATAAAAGGAATTCCTGTTAAAACGAAAGATTTTACCTGGAATGTTAATTTTAACATTGCTCACAATGCAAGCACAATGACAAGTTTGGCTAATCCTAATGCCGCCAATCCATCGCAAACTAGTTTGTGGTTAGCTAAAGGATATGATTATTATACTTTTTATAGCCGTCAATACGCTGGTGTAGATCCCGCAAATGGTAATGCATTGTGGTACACTGACGGAACTAAAACCGCTACTACAACCAACTATTCTGCTGCAGCACGAGTACCAATGGGGCAAGCAGATCCTAAAATTATTAGTGGTTTTAACAATAATTTTACGTTTAAAGGAGTTACCCTTTCAGTTGATTTTTATGGTAGCTTTGGTAATCGTGTAAGTGATAGTTGGTCATACTACTTAAATGACGGAACATATTTAACTGGTTCTAATAAGTATGCTTATACCTTTTACAACAGATGGACTACACCAGGACAGGTAACCGATGTGCCTAAGGATGTATATGCAGGTGGTAGTTCTGCTAGTTCTTCTAGTTTCTCATCCAGATTTCTATATTATGGAGATTTCATTAGACTAAAAAATACTTCTTTAGGCTATGATTTTAAGAATATTAATTATTTAAATAAAATAGGAATTAGCAGGTTGTATTTATATGGTAGAGCTACTAACTTATTTACAAAAACATACGATAAACGGTTACCTTTCGATCCTGAAGTGCCTGTTACTGGTTTTAGTACCTTGGATCTTCCTCAGGTTAGAACATTCACAATTGGTTTAAATGTAGGTTTATAAAAAGGAGAAATTTTAAAATGAAAATTAATAAACTAACATATATTTTATTGGCTGGTGCGATTATAACAGCATCGTGCAAGAAAGTCTTTTTAGATGAGCAGCCAACGCTTTCTGTAACAGTTACCCAATCTATTAAAACGCCTAATGATTTAGCAGATGCAGTAAATGGGATGTATAATTCTATGAAACAAACTACTTTGTTTGGACGAGATATACCTGTATTAGGAGATTTATTAGCAGATAATACTTATGTTAATCAATCCAATTCAGGTAGATATTTAAACGATAACAACTATACATTTGCTACTTCTACTAGTGCAGAAGCAAGTAATATATATTCTCAGGGTTATTATGCTATTCTTCAAGCTAATCGTGTTATTTATGAAGGCCAAAAAATAGGAAACTCAGCAGACGTAAGTCAATTAGTTGGTGAAGCTTATACCGCTCGTGCCTTAATTTATTTGGAGCTTGTTAATTGGTTCGGTGCACCTTACACAGTTAGCCCTAATGCCGACGGCGTACCTTTGGTTACTGTTCCATCTTATGTTACTGGCTTTTCTTTGCAGCCAAAAAGAGCAAGTGTATCTGCCGTTTACACCAAAATTATAAGTGATTTAGATAGTGCTTATGCAATAATGCCAACAACAAATACTACTTTACATGCTATAAATTCCGACTATGTTGCAAAGTATGCAGCTAAAGCTATCGAAGCCAGAGCTTATTTGTACAAAGGTGACTATGCTAACGCTAGGGATGCAGCCTTGTTAGTTGTTAATGGAGGAGGTTATTCATTAGCTACAACAGCAAGTGCTTTTACTGCTTTTTGGTCAAGTCCATCAGCAACAACAACTAAACTTGAAAAGATATTTGAGTTGAATCAAAATGCTTCAAGTAACATTGGCAATACTGGTCTCGATGCAATTTTTTCTCAAGCAGGTTATGGCGATATTCAGGCTACTACTGATTTATATAATTCTTACACAATAACTGATTTAAGAAGAACTTTGATAATTAATGGAACTCGTGCAGGTGCACAAGCTTATATTATAAACAAGTTTTCTAATTATAGTAATACAGATAAGGATGAAACTCCTGTAATTCGTTATGCAGAAGTAATACTAACATTAGCCGAGTCTTATGCGCGTTTGGGTGATGAAACTAATGCAAAAGTTTATTTAAATCAATTAGCAAAATTGCGCGATCCATCACTAACTGCAGGTTATACTTCAACAGGTGCTCAATTGATAACTGATATTTTAAATGAAAGACGGAAAGAACTTGCATTTGAAGGATTGCGTTTCTTTGATTTCACAAGGTTAAATCTTACTATCAATCGTCCTGCTCAACCTCAAGGTTATGCCTCTTATCCAATTGTTACAACTTCAGACTTTAAAAGAATATTGCCTATACCGCAGTCTGCGAGAGATGCTAATACAAATCTCACACAGAATCCTGGATATTAGTTTCTTTTTCTGATCAGGTTAATAAGAAAGGCTACTTGAAAAAGTAGCCTTTCTTATTTTAAAGTTAAAATTGTAAGCAGTTTTTTGTGTCGTATTTACAAAAAGTATAATCGTTTTAGTATGGCCAAAAAAGCAAATGAGCCAATCCAAACATTTCCATATTTTATGTGGTAAAAACAGCATTATATTTTTTTCACCTATCAGCTTTTATAATCGTTCCACATGTTAAACCATTATTTATTCTGGTACTGTTCTAAAATTTATGCTGGATTTCTTGAAGTTATTAGTGTTTGTTAACAATGGCAGGTATTTATAACTGTGAAACCTAAAATTGCGTATTACATCTATCCGGTTTCTTAGTTTAAACAACGTATCCAACATACATTTGAATACTGTTAAAGCGCGGTTTGCGGCAGATAACTCTATTGAACTTTAACCAATCCATCATACATTTGAAAAAGTACCTGAGAAAGATACAAGCCAATATCTTAACACTTCTTTTATCAACAAAAAAACATGATTATTAATAATCATGTTTTTGAAATTACATTACATAATCTTGCATAGCTTATCCGCTCACTGCACCAATTTTTCTCAACAGTTTTCTATTTTCCCGTTTGTGAATCAAATTATAAACCATCTTATAAATAATTGGTAAAAGAAGCAGCGTTAAAATGGTAGAAGTAATCAAGCCGCCGATTACTACGATGGCCAAAGGTTTCTGTGTTTCAGAACCGATTCCGGTAGAAATAGCTGCAGGCATCAAACCAATTGCAGCCATTAAAGCTGTCATCACTACCGGGCGAACTCTGGAGATTACACCAGTCAAAATAGCTTCATCTATTTGAATGCCTTCCAATAGGTTTTTTCGGAATACAGAAATCAGGATCACGCCATTTTGAATACAAACGCCAAACAAAGCAATAAAACCGATACCAGCCGAAATACTGAAATTGGTATTGGTAATGTGTAATGCTAAGATACCGCCGATCAACGCAAAAGGGACATTCAGGATAACCAAAATGGCATCTTTCATGTTGCCAAAAGTCATAAACAAGATCAAGAATATCACCAGCAAACAAATCGGAACAACATTGGCTAAAGTATTTGATGCCCGAATTTGGTTCTCAAATTCACCATTCCAGGTAAAAGAATAGCCTTGATCCAACTTTACAGCACGGTTAACTTTTTGCTGAGCTTCTGTAATTGTGCTACCTAAATCCCTTCCACGAACCGAAAATTTTACTGCAATATAACGCATGTTGTTATCACGATAAATAAATGCAGGTCCGGTTAACTTGGTTATTTGGGCAATTTCCTGAATGGCGATTTTAGAACCGTTTAACGTGGGCACCATCAGGTTTTCAATTTTTTCTTCAGTATCCCTGGAATCTTTTTGGTAACGAATTCGGATATCAAATTTTCGTTCGCCCTGATACAACGTAGTAGCTGCTTTTCCACCAATAGCCATTTCAATTACTGCGTTTGCATCTGCTGTAGAAACGCCGTACAACGCCATTTTACTTTGATCCAGCTCAATCCTAAACTCCGGCTGACCTAAATTTCTTAAAATTCCTAAATCTTCTACACCTTCAATTTTTTTCAGTACGCGCATTACTTCGTCAGCTTTGCTATCCAATACTTTAAAATCAGAACCAAAAATTTTGACAGCCATAGAAGCCGGAACACCTGCAACTGCTTCGGCTACGTTATCAATAATCGGTTGCGAATAGTTAAAAATTATACCTGGAAACTGATTTAGCTTTTTATCCATCTGCGCAATCAATTCTTCCTGCGTAATGTTGCGTTTCCAATCGTCTTTCGGGTACAAATCAACCTGAATCTGCACGTTAAAAAAACCTTTCGGATCTGTTCCGTCGTTTGTTCTGCCAACTTGCGAAAGTGTTTGTTTTACTTCCGGAAACGAACCTAAAATGCTACGCATTTTATTGGTTGTGCTTACAGAACTTTCCAGCGAGGTACTCATCGGTAATTGTGCTGTTACCCAAAGCGCACCTTCGTTTAACTGTGGTAAAAACTCTGTTCCCAATAATTTGGCTGATGCAAAAGATAAAGCCATAAATATCAAGCACACAATCAAACTTAATTTTTGGTTTTTATAGGTGAAGTTAAACATCTTGTGGATGCCGTTTTCAAAGAAAAGCACTACCGGATTATGCTTTTCCTGCACATTTTTACGAAGCAGTATGCTGGATAAAGCCGGAACCAACGTCAGCGTAAAAATTAACGCACCCAGCAAAGCAAAACTTAACGTATAAGCCAGCGGAGAAAACATTTTACCTTCTACTTTTTGAAAAGCAAAAATTGGCATCAAACAGGTAAGGATAATCAGTTTGGAGAAAAATATCGCTTTCCCCATTTCTGTACCCACATTTTTAAATAAACCCAGCTTGGCCAGCTTGTTAAACCGCTCCATGCCAACTTCTTTCGCCCGATGATCCAGTGCCACGTAAATTCCTTCCACCATCACCACTGCACCATCCACAATAATTCCAAAATCCACAGCGCCCATTGATAACAAGTTGGCACTCATGCCTTTCAGCTTTAAACAAACAAACGCAAAAAGCAGTGCCAAAGGAATTATAATGGTAACTGTTAGCGTGGTGCGCCAATCAGCCATAAACAAAAACACAATTACCGTTACCAGCACAATTCCTTCGATCAGGTTGTGGATTACAGTATGTGTGGCAAAATCCATCAGGTTGGTACGATCATAAAAAACATCAATTTTGGTATCTTTTGGCAGGATATGCTCGTTTAGGTCTTTTACTTTATCTTTAATTCGAACCAAAACTTCTGCCGGGTTTTCGCCTTTACGCATCACCACAATGCCTTCAATGCCTTCGTTTTCTTTATCCCGGCCAACCTGACCTAAACGCGGCAAACCACCTTCATGAATATCGGCTACGTTTTGCGCCAAAATCGGTACGTTATTTACATTTTTAATGATGATATTCTGGATTTCGCTGATGTTATTGATCACCCCAATTCCGCGAACTACGTAGGCCTGGTTATTTTTTTCGATCACATCACCACCTACATTAATGTTGCTGCGGTTGATGGCGTTAAAAACATCCAGCGAAGTCAGGCTATATTTGCGAAGCAGAGCAGGGTTTACACTCACTTCATAATCTTTTTCTTCTCCGCCAAAACTGTTTACATCAGCCACACCAGCAATGGCTTTAAACTGACGATCCAACACCCAATCCTGCAAGGCAGTTAACTCGTGGATACTTTTAATTTTACTGCGTAACGTGTAACGGTAAATCTCTCCGGTTGGGCCGTAAGGCGGCTCTACTTCCGGCTTTACGCCATCGGGCAAATCTGCATTAAGTAAACGGCTCAAAACCTGCTGGCGCGCAAAAGCATCATCCACATTATCATCAAAAATAATGCGGACGTAAGATAATCCGAAAGAAGAAGTGGTGCGCAGATTTGATTTTTTCTGAACAGAATTGAGCACCGTTTCCATCGGGATGGTAATCATCCGTTCCACTTCCTCGGCACTGTGGCCCTGCCATTGTGCAATGATAATAATCTGTGTATTAGTTACATCTGGAAAGGTTTCTATCGAAGTATTCAGATAACTGATTACGCCGAGAATGGCCAAAACGCCCGTCATCAGAAACACAAAAACGCGGTTTTTTAACGAAAAATAAATGATACTTTTAATAAACTTATCCATTGGTATGCGTTACCTTTTGTTGCTAATTAAATGAAGATGCTTCTTTTATGCCACTAAATTTAGGCTGATAAAAGAAGCATCAGATTTTGTATAGTTGATTAATCAAGTCTGATTACTTATGCCGTTTTATTCTTCCGTTAAGGCATCATACAACAAAAGCTGATTTTTAGAAACCAGCATTTCGCCAGGTTTTAAACCGGAAGAAATATAGCTTACATTGTTTACTGTTTTAATCACGTTAACTTCCCGAACCTGCATACTGCATTTGCTCAGGTAAATTACCACGTAGTTTTTGCTATCATTAAAAATAATGGAAGAAGCCGGAACAGTTACCGATTGTGTTGATTCATTATTGGTAACCACAACTGAAGTAAACATTTCAGGTTTCAATAACATAGCCGGGTTTGGCAATGTGATTTTCACCTTCATCACTTTATTATCCGGATCTAAAACCGAACTTATTTCGTTCACTTTTCCCTGAAAAACTTTCCCCGGATAAGCCAGCGTACTTACTTTGGCCGCATAACCGTTTTTTACTTTAGAGATATCACTTTCAAAAACGTTTGCCCAAATCCAAACATCTTTCATATCCGAAATAGTAAACATACTTGCTGCATTATCAGACCGAATAAAACTGCCGGATGTAACCGCTTTTTCTACAATGTAACCGCCTTCGGGAGCTTTAATGACGTACTGGCCGTTTGCACTTGTGTTGCCTCTGCCATTAATGCTCAGTTGTTCCTGAATTTTTGTGTTGGATGCTACCGCTTTATTGTAGTTTTCTTTGGCTTCGGTATAATCGCGCTCGCTGGAAATACCATTTTTATACAGATATTCTGTTTGAGCCAATTGCCGTTTCGCAATCGAAAGGTCTGATTGTGTAGCTGTTAGATCCGTATAATTTCCGGCAACATCGGCACTGCGCATAATAGCCAACACTTGCCCTTTGCTTACTCTATCACCCAAAGAAACACGCACATCGGTAACTTGTCCGCTGGAAAAAGGAAAAACCTTTACCACGCGGTTATCATCAAAAGAAACCTCTCCGGATAAAGTCAGTTCATCCTGCATATTGGTGGTTTTGGCAGTATCAATGCTGATAATTTTTGCCAGAGAATCCGTAATGCAAACACTTTTCTTTTGTACAGTTTCTTCTTTTTTTTGCTTGCACGATACTAAAATCATTAACACGGAAAAACTAATTAGCAATTCTCTTTTCATCTTTTTTATAGCGGAATTTTATTGTTATGGATTGATTACGGTTGAGCCAACGTTAAAATTAATATCAGCAATGGCTTTTTCCAGATTGTATTGTTGCTGGATCACTTTCAATTTGGTGTCTTTGTAAGATTCAAAAAAGTCGATAAATTCTACCAAACCCATTTGGCGTTCTTTGTAAGCTTTTACCACGTTGGCAAAAAGTTTATCGTAAGTGCCATAAAAATCAAGGTTTGTTTTAGAAAGTAATTGCAAACTCAGATTATATTGTTCTACAGCCGTAACTACATCATTTCTAACTTGCAAATCGCTGTTTTTCAATGCAAATTCCTGGTTTTTAATAGCAAATTTTGCCGATTTGATATTGCCCTGATTCCGGTTGATAAAAGGCAGCGGCAAACTAATAGCCAAACCATAATAATTTGGCACATAGTTACTTGCGCGATCATAATCTACACCAATTGTTAAATCCGGAATGGCCAGCGCTTTTTGATAACTTAGATTGTGGCCAGCCTGCTCAAACAAAAACTTACTTGCCTGGTAATCACCACGATTGGCTTTTGCGGTATCAATTAAAGCCGGAACATTTAAAGTAACATTGGTTGCCGGCGCGCTGATATCTGGCTTGATAAAAGTAGTTTCTTTAACAACTAACAGCGTTTTTAAATCATTTTCCAGCTCGTTGATTTGTCGGTTGTTTTCAACCATATCATTTTCCAAACCAAAAGCCAAAGCCTGCAAACGCACAACATCGCGCAAGGACGAATTGCCCACGCCGTAAGCTGTAGAAATTGCTTTTACCAGATTATTAGAGGAATTGATTTCGTACTGATAAATTTTGTTTTGCTGCAGCAAGTTATCCAACTGGGCAAAATCCACTTCCATGTTATAATGCAAATTCCGCAGCAAATCGTTAAATTGTGCCTGCTGTACATTTACATCATCTTTGGCCAATCGGATTTGTTTGCCGCGTTTGCCCGCCGTTCTGAATAATTGGTTAATCTGGGCGAAAAACTGTCCGCTGCCATCAGAATGATTAAAAAAACCAGAGCCTTTGGTGTATAAGTTTTGATCGGTACTTAAAGCCGGATTGTCCCACAATTTAGCTTGTTGAATAAGTGCTTTGGTAGCATCAACATTATACTTTTGGGCGATAAGTGTAAAGTTGTTAACCAAAAATCTTTTCTCTGCTTCCTGAAATTTTAAAGTTAACGTATCGGTTTGATTTTGTGCATGAAGTGTTGTGGTTACAGCTGTAATAGTCAGCAAACTAACCACAAGTTTTAGTTTAAACATATAAGGCCTAAGTTACATTTTTTTATAGTTAATATATTAGATTTATACTTAAAATTTACGCGAGATTCTCGTTTAAAATTAAATTCAATCAGATTTTTAGAAAAATAATTACCAGCTGCCCTGCTTCTTTTAGCAGCTAAATGTTGTAAAGTAAGTTTAGGTAGATTACTGGTGGTGAAATGCAGTTAATATTATAATATAACATGCAACTTTCTTATAATATGCTTGTTGAAAAATTCATAAAAACGTAATTAAGCTAATTTGCTTAAACTTGTACTTCTACCTTAAACCTAAACACGATGGCCAAAAAAAATTCCGCTGCGGATGATAAAAATTCATCTCTTAAAGAAAAAAAAACACCTGTTCCTGAAAAAAAAGGGATAAAAACAGCATCCATCAATACCAATGTATTTAGTGCAGAAACGATTTCTGATATTACACAAACTGCATCTTCAAATGCAGATATAGTTCAGCTACAACCTGTTGAGGTTTACAGTCGTTTTTCTGATTTTGATATCAGCCTGTTTAAAGCTGGCAAACATCACAAACTATACGAACTTTTTGGTTCGCATACTTTAGAACATAAAGGTGTAACCGGAACGTATTTTGCTGTTTGGGCGCCCAATGCACAAGTGGTGCACGTTATCGGTAATTTTAATGGCTGGAATAAAAACAGTCATCAATTATTTGTCCGCTGGGATGGTTCCGGGATTTGGGAAGGATTTATTCCGCATGTTGGCCACGGCGAAACTTATAAATACGCCATCAAATCTTTTTATGGCGAAGAACTGGAAAAAGGCGATCCGTTTGCTTTGCGCTGGGAAGAACCGCCGCGTACGGCTTCCATCATTACGCATACTTACCATCACTGGCAGGATCAGCAATGGATGCAAAAGCGTATTCAGTACAATGCGTTAACGCGGCCATACTCCGTTTATGAAGTGCATTTTGGTTCCTGGGCGAGAAATACAGAAAATCCGGAGCGGTTCATGAGTTACCGCGAAATGGCCGACGTGATGGTTCCGTATGTAAAAGACATGGGTTTTACGCATGTAGAATTTATGCCGCTGGCCGAACATCCGTATTATCCAAGCTGGGGTTATCAAATTACAGGTTATTTCGCGGCCAGCACGCGCTATGGTTCTCCGCAGGATTTAATGTATTTAATCGAAAAATTTCATGCGGAAGATATCGGCGTAATTTTAGATTGGGTGCCTTCGCATTTTCCGGGTGATGCACACGGACTTTTCCGTTTCGACGGCACCAGTTTATACGAGCATGAAGATCCGCAGAAAGGTTTTCATCCCGATTGGAAATCCTACATTTTCAATTATGGCCGTAACGAAGTCAAGTCGTTTTTGATTAGCAACGCCATATTTTGGTTAGAGCGTTATCACATTGATGGTTTGCGCGTTGATGCTGTGGCTTCGATGCTTTATTTGGATTACTCGCGCAATGCCGGCGAATGGGAGCCAAATATTCACGGAGGAAACCAAAACCTGGAAGCCATACAGTTTTTAAAAGAATTTAACGAAGCTGTTTACAGCAACTTCCCGGATGTACAAACCATTGCGGAAGAATCAACGTCTTTCGGTGGCGTAAGTCGGCCAACTTTTTTAGGTGGTTTGGGTTTTGGCATGAAATGGATGATGGGCTGGATGCACGATACGATCAATTATTTTAAGCTGGATCCGATTAACCGGAAATATCACCATAAAGAACTTACTTTCAGTTTGTTGTATGCTTTTACTGAAAACTTTATGCTGCCTTTATCACATGATGAAGTGGTTTATGGTAAAAAATCCATGCTCAACAAAATGCCTGGTGATGAGTGGCAAAAGTTTGCCAATTTGCGTGCTTTATACAGTTTCATGTTTACGCATCCGGGCACAAAACTGTTGTTTATGGGTGATGAATTTGCGCAATCAGAACAGTGGGAATTTGGGCAATCATTGGATTGGCATTTGCTGGAATACCGGCCGCATAAAGGCATGCAGGATTTGATCAAAGCGTTAAATCATCTGTATAAAACCGAACCTGCTTTGTACGAAAAATCTTTTACAGGCGAAGGTTTTGAGTGGATTGATGAAAACAACGCAGAAGATTCTGTGCTGATTTATGCACGAAAAGGACTTTTGCCGGAAGATGAATTGGTTATTATTTTAAACCTGACACCAGTTGTGCGCCCTAGCTTCCGCGTTGGTGTACCACAAAGTGGCGTTTGGAAAGAGATTTTTAATTCTGATGATTTGCATTTCTGGGGAAGCGGAACCATCAGTCCAAATAATCTGATGACAGAAGGTATTGGCTGGAATTATAAACCACAATCTTTGACTTTAACTTTGCCACCGCTTGGCGTAAGTATACTAAAAAAAGTACGATAAAAACAGCATCAACCAAAAAAGCCAGCTATTACGCTGGCTTTTTTGGTTTTAAGCAGATGCTGTTTTTAGCACCTAAATTTTAGGCTGATTAGATTTTGCCAAGTTCTTCGCACAAATCAACCAATTTATTAGAATAGCCCCATTCGTTATCATACCAGGCTACCACTTTTACAAATTTATCATTCAAAGCAATACCTGCGCCAGCATCAAAAATGGAAGTACGCGGATCGCCCAGGAAATCCTGAGAAACCACATCATCTTCTGTATAACCCAAAATACCTTTCAGTTCGCCTTCAGAAGCTTCTTTCATGGCATTTTTGATGTCTTCGTAAGATGCTGAATTTTTCAACTTTACGGTTAAATCAACCACAGAAACATCAGGAACCGGAACGCGGAAAGACATACCAGTTAATTTTCCTTTCAGCTCAGGAATTACCAAAGTAACCGCTTTTGCAGCACCGGTTGATGAAGGAATAATGTTTTGAGCAGCACCACGGCCACCTCTCCAGTCTTTATGAGACGGGCCATCAACTGTTTTTTGTGTTGCAGTTGTAGCGTGTACCGTGCTCATCAAACCTTCTTCAATACCAAATTTATCATTCAAAACTTTAGCAACAGGCGCCAAAGCATTGGTTGTACAAGAAGCATTAGAAACGATCGTTTGCTCTGCTTTCAGTTTTTTATTGTTTACGCCCATTACAAAAGTTGGGGTATCATCTTTTGCCGGAGCAGACATTACTACTTTTTTAGCACCTGCATCAATGTGTTTTTGTGCCAGTTCTTTAGTTAAAAACAAACCGGTTGATTCGATAATTACTTCCGCACCAACTTCGTTCCATTTTAAGTTTGCCGGATCTTTTTCTGCAGTTACACGGATGGTTTTTCCATCAACCACCAAATGGCCTTCTTTAACTTCAATGGTTCCTTTAAATTCGCCATGTGTCGAATCATATTTCAACATGTAAGCCATGTATTCTGGGTCAACCAAATCATTAATGCCCACAATTTCAACGTTTGGTCTGTTGATTGCAGCACGGAAAGCCAAACGGCCAATACGGCCAAAGCCGTTGATTCCTATTTTCATAATTTTAATTTTTATTGATATAATATGTTAACAAGTTATTGATAGGCTCTTTAATAATTTTTTTAATGTTGAATTGAAGGTCTTGCGCGGTTTCCTGCAATAAATCATCATAAATGGACGAAACTGTTCCTACAAAATAAACAGGCGCCGTTGGGTTTTCTTTAATTAACGGAAGCGTATAAGTCAGCATAAATTGTTTGAAACCCGATTTTATCAACTCAGCCATAAAAAGTTCTTTTACGTTGTCTTTTACAAAATTGCGAAAAGAACTAAAAAATACAGCTGGCTGCGGTTGTTTGTACACTTTATCCAGAATCTGTTTTCTGTCGAGGTCAAACTTTTCGTTAAACTTTTTAGTTAAATCCTCCGGCATGGTTTGATTTAAATAAGCTTTAACAATTTTCGTTCCGATCCAGTTTGCAGAACCTTCATCTGCCAGAATATAACCTAAACCATAATGATTAGGTTTGATTTTTTTTCCGTCGAAATATGCTGCGTTAGAACCACTTCCTAAAATGCAAACAATGCCTGGCTGATCCTGACAAGTTGCCAGTGCTGCGGCATAGATATCATCTTCTACCACAACTTTTCCAAACCGGAAAAATTGCGAAAACGCATCAAGAACAATTTGTTTGTGTTTTTGAGAAGTAATGCCCGGTCCAAAGAAATAGATTTTTTTAATTTCTTCTGCGTGATGGATCAGGTGTATGTTTTTGTTTAGCAAAGAAAGTATGCTTTTTTCATCGCTTGCAAACGGATTGATGCCATTGGTTTTAAAGGATTGTACAACCGTTTGCTTCTGTGCCAGCTTCCAGTTTGCAAAATTAGAACCACTATACACGATTGCAATCATCAGATCAGATGGCTAAAATATCTACCATTTCCAACAAATCCGGTTCCAGTTTAAATTCATGGTGCGAAATGGCTTCTTCCAATTCTGCCAGCTGAATGGTGTTTCCTTTCAAGCCAACCATTTTGCGCGTTTCACCTTCCAGCAAAGCTTTTACTGCTGCATAGCCTAAACGACTGCCTAATACGCGGTCAAAACTGCTTGGACTTCCGCCGCGTTGCAAATGGCCCAAAATAGTTACTTTGATATCGTAGGAAGGAATATGTTCTTTTACATGTTTGGCAATACCATAAACACCGCCATTTTTATCGCCTTCGGCTACAATTACAATGCTGGAAGTTTTTTTATTACTGCCCTTTTGCAGGTTTTCAATTAGTTCCTCAATAGCGGTTTCTTTTTCAGGCATCAAAATAGCTTCTGCACCACCGGCAATGCCTGCGCGCAAAGCAATACAACCAGAGTCGCGGCCCATTACTTCAATAAAAAACAAACGATCATGTGCATCTGCAGTATCACGGATTTTATCCAACGCTTCAACTACAGTGTTGGTTGCTGTATCAAAACCTAAAGTAAAATCAGAACCGTACAAATCATTATCAATAGTGCCTGGTATACCAATCACCGGAATGTCGTAAATGCGCGAAAAACGCTCGGCACCGGTAAAAGTTCCGTCGCCGCCAATTACAATTAAACCATCAATACCTCTGTTTTTTAAGTTCTGATAAGCTTTTTCAAGGCCGCTTTCTTCTTTAAATTCAAGGCAGCGTGCCGTTTTTAAAATTGTTCCTCCCAGATGCAAAATATTGCTTACTGAGCGCTCATTCATGTCATACATATTGTTGTTGATCAAGCCTTGATAGCCTTGTTTTACTCCAACAACCTGTAATCCATAGTATATGCCTGTTCTTACAACGGCGCGGATACAAGGGTTCATTCCCGGTGCATCTCCACCCGAAGTTAATACGGCAATCTTGTTTACTTTAGACATTTTTTAACCGACTCCTTATTTTTGCGAAGATAAGGTGTAATATCTACACCAAGTAATATATTATTTATTAATTTTGAGAAGGCGGCGTGCCTGGTCAAACCTCCTAAATTTGGAAACAATACTACCAAAATTTGATTCGGTATTCTCTACAGATTGTGTAATTTTCGGATTTCAGGACAATGAACTGAAAATTTTACTCATCGAAAGAATCGAAGAACCTTATAAAGGCTTGCGTGCCTTGCCCGGCTATATTGTGGGGAAAGATGAAAGTATTGATGATGCTGCCGAGCGGATTTTGTATGAATTAACCGGTCTGCGCGATTTGCACATGGAGCAGTTTCATACGTTTGGCGATGTTGACCGGCATCCGCAAGGCCGTGTAATTACCGTAGCTTATTATGCGCTGATCCGGATTGATAGTCAGCAGGAATTAAAACCAATTACAAATATTGCCCGCGCCGCCTATTGGTATCCGGTAAAAGATTTGGAGAAACTGCCTTTTGATCATAGCAAGGTTTTTGAAACCGGTTTTCAGAAAATTCGCCGTCGCCTTAGCTATCAGCCTATCGCTTTTGAGTTGCTACCCGAAAAATTTACCTTAACGCAGTTGCAAACGCTGTATGAGGCAATCCTGAACAAAAAGCTGGATAAACGCAACTTCCGCAAAAAAATGCTGAGTTATGGGTTTTTAAAAGAACTGGACGAAAAGCAAAAAGGCGTTTCGTACCGTGCCGCCAAATTGTATCGTTTTGACCGGCGCAAATACAATAAAATTTTCCAGAACGAATTGGGTATTAATGGCTGATGCTTCTTTTATCAACTCTTTTTTAGTCTCAAACTAAATACTTCTGAAGTAAAACTCAATAAAAAACCTGCTTCAATACAAATCAAAGCAGGTTTTTTATACGATAAAAGAAGTATCGCTTATTTACTTAAAGGAGCCAGTTCTAAATGATATTTTACCAAATCATCTATCGGCGAGCGGATTATTCGGCCAAAATTCATGCCGTATTCATTGGCCGTTTCTTCCAGCACATTGCGGAAATTATATCCTACAGAACCAATACAATTGAAAGAATAGTTTTTATAATCCGGATAATGGCTCACCAGATTTTTAAAGAAATCATCAAACGAAGTTTTTACCAGATTGCGCGAATAAGCAATGTTTGCGGTGTTATCATACACAAACTTGCTGAAACTGGCGCAAAAACGATTTGGCAGCGGCTTGGTATAAACCGTATCAATAATATCGTCTGGCGTTAGGTGAAAAGTGTCCCAGAAAGTATCGCGTACTTCCTGCGGCATATATCCGCGCACATAATCAGAAAGTAGTTTTTTACCGATGTAGCAACCGCTTCCTTCATCACCCAAAATGAAAGCTAATGAATTGATTTTGAAGGTAATATCTTTTCCATCGTAAATGCAGGTATTGGTTCCGGTTCCTAAAATTGCTGCGAAACCAGCATTTACGCCCAGCAAAGCGCGTGCAGCAGCCATCAAATCATGACCAACAAAAACTTTTGCAGATTTGAAAACAGTTTCCATAGCTTCAACCACAATCTGCACTTTATCAGCCACATCACAGCCTGCGCCGTAGTAATATAATTCGGTAATTTCTTCCTTTTTTAAATCAGAAGGCAAATGCTCATTAAGCGAATTGATAATGTAAGGCTTATCAACAAAAAAAGGATTGTAACCCTCGGTGTTGTAATAAACTTTTTTTCCGAATTCGTTAATTAGGCACCAGTTTGTTTTTGTTGAGCCGCCGTCCGCAATAATAATCATAAACCAAGTAGTTAATATTAGGGGTTGAAAATACAATATTAAATACTAATTCGTTAAAAAAAAATCCTGACAACAGAAGTTATCAGGATTTTGTGATTCGTAAATATGAATTTGTGAAAAGTATTTTTATGATTTTGGTGATGCTTCTTTTAGGTGATAAAAATCCAGAACCAGCTGATCCATTTGCCCGTAACGGTATTTTTTATTCTTGATTTTTTCTACAATTTCTGGCTGACTGGCCATAATTTCCGACATAATCGGGATGAAATTATCTCTGTTCAACTCTGTTAAACTGTTCGGATTATCACCATAATAATAGGCGTTTTTACCTTTTCCGCCACGGCCGCCGCCTAAATTAATGCCTAAACCGCCGCCCACTCCGCCACCAAAACTGCCGCCGCCAATACCAAAACTCGGGCGGATTCCAGGTGACATTCCGCTGCCGCCGCCAGTTGTGGCATATAATTTTAGCGGTTCGTTTACTAAAACCTTTACAAAATCAATGCTTTTGCCGCTCCATTTTTCTGATCGTGGTGCATGGGCAACTGTAAAGCTGTCTTTTCCAGCTACAAAAGAACGGATCATGGAGGCAGATAATGTTTCTTTTTGCTCACCTTTATCTTTTCGGTACAAAATAAAACCTTCATTATTTTGCGGACCGCGACCAGAAGGATTAGCCACAATCTGCCCGGCAAATTTTTGACCGTTGGCATCGTAAAAATAGCCGTCGTCCCACTGGTTTAAACCCAGTTGTGCCGAAGCAGAAAATGCAGTCAGCAATAAAGGAACAAACAAAAGCGCACGAAAAGAAGGTGTTTTCATATCAGGATAAACCATTTTTTAACAATTTTATTATGCTGTTTTTAACAGGTATTTTTTGCTGAGACTATAGTTTTTGTAAAACGTTTATATCAAACTTAAAAAATAAATTAAACAAGCAAAAGGTTGAGCGATTTGCTTTTATTTTGCAGCAGAAAAATTTAAAAAATGATGACTGTTGATTTAAGAAGTGATACCGTAACCAAACCAACACCAGGAATGCTGGAAGCCATGTGGAGCGCCAAAGTTGGCGATGATGTTTATGGTGAAGATGAAACGATAAACGAGCTGGAAATCAAAATTGCAGCCATGTTTGGTATGGAAGCCGCAATTTTTTGTCCTTCGGGAACGATGACCAACCAGATTGCCATTAAATGTTTTACGCAACCTTTGGATGAACTGATTGCTGATCAAACTGCACATGTTTACCGCTACGAAGGCGGCGGAATTGCTTTTAATTCAGCCGTTTCCACACGTTTGTTAAACGGTCCGCGCGGTATTATCTCCGCAGAAATGATCGAACCGGAAATCAATGATCCAAATAATATTCATTTTCCGCATACAACTTTAGTGGTTTTAGAAAACACCGTAAATAAAGGAGGTGGCAATTGCTATCACCTAAATCAAATTATGCCAATTGCAAATTTATGTGCTAAAAGAAGCATCAAGCTGCATCTGGATGGTGCGCGAATTTTTAATGCGTTAACTTTTACCGGTGATAAAGCTTTGGATTATGGAACTTATTTCGACGGCATTTCCGTTTGCTTGTCCAAAGGTTTAGGTGCGCCGGTGGGTTCTGTTTTTCTGGCTGATCAAAATACAATCAAATATGCACGCCGTTTGCGCAAGGTTTTAGGCGGAGGAATGCGCCAGGCCGGATTTTTGGCCGCAGCCGGAATTTATGCTTTGGATAACAATGTTGCGCGTTTGCAGCAGGATCATGACCACGCCACACTGTTGGAAGAAACCCTGAACAGTTGCAATTGGGTAAGCAGCGTTTTAAAGGTGGAAACCAACATCATCATTTTTGATACGGTAAAAGAAGCATCTTATTATTTGCCAAAATTGGCCGAAAAAGGAATTAAAGCTACGGCAAATGATCTGCACCGGATCAGGTTTGTAACACATTTAGATGTTCATCCGGATCAAATTCAATATACAATTGATATTTTAAAAAGCCTGAACGAATAATGGAATATGCAACTTTAGGAAAATCAGATTTGCAAATCAGCAAGATTGCTTTTGGTTGCATGTCGCTTCGGGGAGATGAAAAACAAAATCAAAGTTTGATCGTCAAAGCGTTGGAACTTGGAATCAATTATTTTGATACCGCAGATTTGTATGAAGATGGCGAAAACGAAATTAAAATTGGAAAACTGCTTAAATCCAACCGAGATAAAATTATTTTGGCATCTAAAGTTGGCAATCAAAAGTTATCTGATGGCAGCACAAAATGGAATGCAAGTAAAGCTTATATTTTAAACGCTGTGGATGCAAGTTTGCAACGTTTGCAAACCGATTATTTAGACTTGTATCAGTTGCACGGCGGAATGATAGAAGATAATATCGATGAAACCATTGAAGCTTTTGAAGTGCTGAAACAACAAGGCAAAATTAAATATTATGGTATTTCTTCCATTCGCCCAAATGTAATTCGCGAATATGTAGCTAAGTCCAACATTGTTTCGGTGATGATGCAATACAGTTTGCTGGATCGTCGGCCGGAAGAAACCTGTTTTGATTTGTTGGAGAAAAATCAAATCAGCATAGTTACACGAGGAAGTGTAGCACAAGGTTTACTGGTTGATAAACCTGCAAAGGCTTACTTAAATTACACTGAAAAACAGGTGCTAAAAGCAGCACAGGCAATTAAACAAATTTCTGGCGAGAATAGGAGTGAGGCACAAGCTGCAATTCAGTTTGCACTTTTACCAAAAGTAGTTGCAAGTGCTGTAATTGGAATTCGTACTGAAGCGCAGCTGATTGATGTTGCAAATACAACTGATTTGCCGAAACTAAGTGATCATGAATCAGAAGTTTTGGATAATGCAATTACCCCTAATATTTATGGGCAACATCGTTAAAATCAAGAGGAACTTATAATTTCTAATGAAGCAAAATTTTTATTCTTATAACAGAATCTGCAAAAAATAAATCTAAAGCAACAGGTTTTGTTTTTGCAGGCAAGTCGAAAATATTACCTGTTGAAATAGTAGTTGATTGTGGATCGGTGCCCATTGAATTATAAAATGCGTGAGTAAGTTTGTGATGATTATCCAGTACCAGCCGGAAGTTACTTGGATTTACAAAAACATAACTTCCCTTTATTGGATTATTGTTGGTAACTTCTAAATTGTACGAGATTTTTATACTGGTATCGTTCTCGAGTTGGTTTATTACATCTGCAGCTTTCATGTTTTTGATAGCTAAAATCACTGCTTTATTTCGCCCGAATACTACACTGTCTGGTATTACTTGGATTTGATAATGACGTAAATTATTTTTTTGGTTACAAGCTAATAAAAAAAGTATAATTAGTAAAAAGATTTTTAAACTATACAGTTTGAAGTTTGGCATTATTTCAGCTGTATTTATTATGAGAATTGAAAATTATGATTGGCAAATTATATTAGTTTTTAATGTTTATAACTGATAGCTGTTTGTCTAAAATTAAAGTACAACTATCTAAAATTAATGCTCCAATTTTATTTTTAGTTCTAAACGAATGTTTCAATATAAACCTGTCAACAGGCTTATAATTTTTTCAAATTCTTTTATATCTTTTGTTTCAATATCTCGAATTTTTGATACTTGTTTGTATGTTTCAGTTGCAGCTTTGATAGTGTTCTTATGTTTAAAAGTCATAACTTGCTGATAACTTACATTAGCAATTGAATCTGTTTTAAGTTCTTCTTTAATTAATTTTAAATATTTTGGATCATCTTTATATGATGATTTATCTTTTTCTAATTTTCCAAAACTAACAGTTTGATAGCTATTTGGGTCATCTAATTTTTTAATAAATATTCTTTTATATTTTCTTCAGCTTGTTGTTGTGGCGTTTTTGAACATGATACTACCAATAATGTTAATCCTATAATCGTAATTATTCTTTTCATTCAATAATGTTAATCTTATAATCGTAATTATTCTTTTCATTTTATTTATTTGCAATTAAAACTTGTGTTATTATATTTTTATGTTAATTCAAATATGCATCCCTAAATACGAAATATAGATTACAAATCCAGCTAGTTGACACAAGTTCCTACTTAAATGAATTTATGAAAATATTTTTTTGAAAAAATTGGAATCTCTAAACGATTCCTTTTTGTATTAATAAAAGTTTTAATTTCATGTAAATGATCGAAATCCTTGTATAATAATTCTTTGATTTCATATCTAATTTTTTGAATAGCGATCCTGTTTTTACATCCTAATCTTTGAAGTTCAGTTTCGACAATTTGAGTTTGATCTATCTTATTATATATTTCGTTTACAATACAAGCACTAAATTTAGTTAGTAAGGCTGATATTTTATCATCTAACCAAAACGATTTCGTTATTGTAGGAGCAATTGATATAGAAAATTCATCAAAGTGATTTTTACCTAAAGCTAAAATAAGATTACATAATTGTTCGTTTTCTAACAGATACATTATTTTCATCTTTGAAACTAAATTTTCGACATTTTCATAAGCATCTATTCGTCTATCAATAAGTTTTTTAAAATATTCATTTTTATAATTGTTTCTTTGAATGAAGACATTAACAAGATTTGTTAATAGTGCCGATATTAAAGAACTACCTAAAATAATAGATAAAATTTGAGAAGTAATCATTGAATATAATTTTTTGTTAAACTTAATAGAATAGTTCTCAACATATATTCTTAGGTTCTAAGCATAATTCTCTTTTCTAATATTATTTACAATAAAGTTAAAAGTTGTAGTCATTTTGATTTAACCAAAAAAGCCGAAACTCTCGTTCCTGCTTTCCTATAAAATTCAAACACAACTTTATCCCTATAAAAACAGCATCAACCTTGAACTCGGTCGCTGCCCTGGCGTTCTACCATCCAGCCTGGATATTCTTTCGGCAGCGCACTTACTTCATCAATCTTTTTCAGTTCATCTGCATTTAAAGTTAATTCGATTGAATGCAAGTTGGATTGCAATTGTTCCGGGTTTTTTGCACCAATAATAGTACTGGTAACACCTGATTGTTGCCGTATCCAAGCCAATGCAATTTCCGCAGCTTTTACATCGTATTGTTGTCCGATTTCATTTAAAACATCCACAATATTGTAAGCTTTTTCTTTGTTGATCGGCGGAAAATCAAAATTATCCCTGCGAGAATTTCCTGCTTTTTCGTTTTCACGTGTGTATTTGCCTGATAAGAAACCGCCAGCCAGCGGACTCCAGGGCATGATGCCAATGTTTTCGGATTTCGCCAACGGCAAAATCTCCCGTTCAATATCTCTGCCGGAAAGCGAGTAGAAATATTGCATCCCCACAAACTTGTTCCAGCCGTGTTTTTCGGCAATGCCCAAACCTTTCATCACCATCCAGGCCGGCCAATTGCACACGGCTATATAACGCACTTTTCCGGTGAGTACAATGTCATTTAGTGAGCGCATAATTTCTTCAATCGGCGTAAATAAATCTACACCGTGAACATATAATATGTCGATATGATCTACTTGTAAACGCTGCAAACTTTCATCTACCGACTGGAAAATATGATAGCGCGACAAGCCGATATTGTTTTTGCCTTCGCCCATTTTGCCGCGTACTTTGGTGGCAATTACAAGATCATTTCGGCTTAAACCCAAATCTTTGATGGATTGGCCCAGCATGGTTTCTGATTGCCCGAAAGAGTAAACGTTGGCCGTATCTACAAAATTAATACCGGCATCTGCTACGGATTTCATCAAATCATTAGCTCCGGCTTGTTCAATGCCGCCAATTGCTGACCATTGCCCGCCGGAACCGAAAGTCATCGTTCCGAAGCAGATTTCGGACACTAAAAGCCCTGTATTTCCTAACAAATTGTATTTCATGATGCTGTTTTTAGTATGATAAATTAACCATCGTTTGCTTGTTTTTGTTCTTGGATTTTGTGCAATTTGAATGGCTTCAACCTAAAACTTGTGTTACAAAACCTTGTTTATGATTTCATGCAGCAACTTCGCAAACAATTAGATAAGATCGGTCGCGACCCGGAAATCACCGCAAAATCCGTTGGTTTAAAATATGTAAATGATTCTTCTCCAGGCTACACGCGTGTGCAAAAAGGAAAAGGTTACCAATTTTTAGACGATAAAAACAGCATCATCATAGACAAAGCTTTGCTGGAGCGTTTTAAAAAAATGGTGATTCCGCCGGCTTATACTGATGTTTGGATTTGCCCTTACGAAAACGGACACCTGCAATTTACCGGTTTGGATGCGGCCGGGCGCAAGCAATATCGTTATCATGCTGATTGGAACAAAATCCGCAATCAATCCAAATATCACCGGATGGAAGTTTTCGCCAGTCATATTCCTAAAATACGAGAACAGATTGATGCTGATCTCGCCCGTAAAAACCTGGATAAACAGAAGGTTTTGGCGTTAGTAGTTCGGGTGATGGAACTGACGCACATCCGCATCGGCAATGATAATTACCGCGAATTGTACGGTTCGTACGGCCTGACAACTTTGCAGGATGAACATGTGAAAATTAAAGGCGGCACCGTAAAATTTGGTTTTAAAGGAAAAAAAGGTGTTTACCACGATTTAAAGCTGGAAAGTAAAAAACTGGCCAAACTGATCAAGCAATGTCAGGATATTCCCGGACAGGAATTGTTTCAGTATTATGATGAAAACCACGAAGCGCACGATGTAACCAGCGGCGATGTCAACACTTATCTGAAAGAAATTACCGGCGAAGATTTTACCGCAAAAGATTTTAGAACATGGAGCGGCAGCGTGCACGCTTTGTATGCGTTTAAAGCGGCCGGCGGGTTTAGCACGGCAACAGAATGCAAAAAAAACATCACTAAAGTTTTGGATGATGTGGCTTTTAATTTAGGCAATACACGTACCGTTTGCAAAAAATATTACGTGCATCCAACACTGATTAAAAGCTATGAAGAGGGCCGGATTGATCGTTATTTAGAACAGATTGCGGAAGATAAACCGCTTTCTGTTCCGGGCTTGAATCAGGCTGAAAAAGTTTTGCTGGAACTGATTGGCAAGGAAAAAATTGCGGAAGCGTTATAAAATTAGGTGGTAAAAACAGTATCGGTATAAATAGAATTTATAAATAAAATTGTTAAATCACTTATTTAACAATTCTAAAATACTAATTATTTCAACATTCAACAAAATAGAGAGATAAATTAAAATATATCTTTCTACTTTTTATAGAGATTAACAATTAAACAAAAAATTTCAGTAATAATGTTCATATTTCTTTATTTTTAGAAAATAATTATCATTTTTATTTCTAAAAATAAAGTATGAAGAAAACTTTACTTTTTCTTTTGGCGATTTCAATCTCGCTAACTGCTTTTGCCCAAAATAAAACAGTAACTGGTGTTGTTACGGATGCAAAAGATAAATCAACATTACCAGGAGTATCTGTTACGGTAAAAGAAGCACCTAACATTGGTACGCAAACAGATGCAACCGGTCATTACAACTTATCGGTTCCTGCTAACGCCACAACTTTAATTATTAATTATATTGGGTTTGGAACAGTCCAAGTTCCAATTACAGGCAATGTAGTTAATGCCAGTATCCGGGAAAATGCGCAACAATTATCTGAAGTGGTTGTGGTTGGCTACGGTACACAAACGCGGCAAACTGTTACGGGTTCTATTGCCGGTGTTACGGCAAAAGATATTCAGGAAACGCCAGTTACTACGGTAGAACAAGCATTACAAGGTAAAATTGCCGGGGTTGCGGTTTCGGCAAACAATGGAAAGTTAGGGCAGGGGATGCAGATTAAAGTCCGCGGAACTTCTTCCATATCGGCCAGCAGTCAGCCGTTGTATGTTTTAGATGGTGTAATAATTACTGCAACAAGTCAGTCCGGTACTTCTGCAGCAACAAATCCGTTGGCAGATATTAATTTTGATGATATTGCTTCCATTGATGTGCTGAAAGATGCTTCTGCTGCTGCTATTTATGGTGCGCGGGCTTCTAACGGCGTTGTAATTATCACCACAAAAAAAGGTAAAGCTGGTACGCCAAGCATCAATTTTACGGCGCAGTTTGGTGATAGTCAGCCGTCTCGGCATCGCACGTTTTTAAATGCCTCACAATATGTGCAAATGGAGCAACGGGCAGGTTTGGGTGCTGCCAACCAGGATTATTTGGCAGGCTATTTTTCTACTCTGCAAAGCGCGCAAGCTTATTACAGTAATTTTGTAAATAATCGTTTAACGCGTTATGCGGCCGGCAGCACCAATTGGCAAACATCTGCAGTAAATACAGATTGGGAAAAACTGGCTTTTCAAAAAGCACCTCAATCGCAGTATGATTTAAACCTTTCTGGTGGATCCGACAAAACCACTTATTATATTGGAGGACAATATCTGGATCAGAAAGGAATGCTGATTGGAAATGCTTTTAAAAGGTTTTCGGGCAGATTGAACCTGGATAGCAAATTATACAGCAATTTATCTGTTGGGATGAACATGAGTTTCGCACGTACAATTAATAATCGCGTGTCTAACGATGATGCGTTTTCTACGCCTTTGCAAATCGTTGCTTTATCACCCATCACTCCGGAAATTGATCCGAGGTCAGGTTTAATCAGCGGAACTTTACCTAACGGCGTGTCTAACACATCTGCTTTAGGAAGTACGCTGGCCAGCACTTATCCAGTTTATTACAATCCTTTAATCAGCCAAAACAATGCTTATTTCAATACCAACGTTTACCGTTTGCTGGGTAATGTTTATGGTGATTTAAAAATTGCAAAAGGTTTTTCTTTCCGTACCGAGCTTGGGATTGATCAACTCAATCAAAACGAAGACAGTTATGATAATAGTCTAACCTTTAGAAATTCTGGAACGGCAAATGGTGCCGGTTCCAATGGTTATACACAGGTTTTAAATTACACTACCAACAACTTTTTTACCTATAAAAACACCTTCAATTTAAAACACACAGTTGATTTTACTGGCGGGATGAGTTATCAGTTTTCGCAAACTAACTTCAACCTGGCAACGGGCACACAGTTTCCGTCCGATGCTTATAAAACAATTTCTTCTGCAGCAACCACAACCGGTTCGTCCGGCAGTACCAGTTACAGTTTTGTGGGTTATTTTCTGAGAGGAAATTATGCTTATCAAAACAAGTATCTGGCTTCAGCCAGTATCCGTGATGATGCTTCTTCACGCTTTGGTGTAGGCAACAGATATGGTGTTTTCCCTTCCGGATCTCTGGGTTATGTTATTTCTGAGGAAGATTTTATAAAGAACATTCACGCAATCAGCAATTTGAAAGTAAGAGTAAGTTATGGATTGACCGGTAATGCAGACATTTCCAATTTCGCTGCCTTAGGTTTATTTACCGGAACAGCAAGCTACAATGGTGTTGCCGGACAGCGGGTTGCTCAGATTGCTAACCCGAACCTGAAATGGGAATCTACCAGACAGGTTGATGCTGGTTTGGATATTGGGTTTTTCAACAGCCGTTTAACCGGTTCTTTTGATTATTACCGAAAAAACACCCATGATTTGTTGCTGAATGTAAACGTTCCGGGTACTTCCGGCTTTTCCACACAGTTTCAAAATGCCGGTAAATTGTATAATCAGGGTATAGAACTGGGTTTATCATCGCAAAATTTAGTAGGCAAATTTAAATGGTCAACTTCGGTTAATTTCGCTTACAATAAAAATGTTGTAACAGATGTAGGCGGACAAATTATTGGCACAAATGATCTAAATCGAGTAATTGAAGGCCAACCGATTGGCGTTTTTTATGGTAGAGAATATGCAGGTGTTGATCCGGCAAATGGTGATGCGCTGTATTATTTAAACACCACCAATGCTGATGGTACCCGCAATCGAACCAAAACCAACGATTATAACTCGGCACAAAACGTAATTTTAGGTAACCCAACGCCAAAGCTGAATTACGGTTTTACTAACAATTTTTCTTACTACGGTTTTGATCTGGCTGTTACTTTTCAGGGTGTTTACGGCAACAAAGTGTATAACAGCGGCGGCCAGTACATGAGTGCCAATGCCAGCAACGGATTTGATAATCAAACCATCGATCAGGAAAATTATTGGAACAAACCAGGCGATATTACCAATGTGCCAGAACCAAGATTGTTTTATGGTAACGGGATAGCCGCTTCCAGCCGTTATTTGTACGATGCTTCTTACCTGCGATGTAAGGTGGTTTCTTTCGGTTATACTTTGCCAAAATCTCTCCTCAGCAAAATTAATGTTAAGCGCGCCAGAGTTTTTATGAATGCTTACAATTTGTTTGTAATTACTAAATACAAAGGCTGGGACCCGGAAGTAAATGCTGATTATCAGGCCAGTCCGATTAATTTAGGTGTAGATTTTTATTCTGCACCGCAACCGCGCACCATTACTTTCGGCTTAAATATCGGTTTGTAATTTTCTTTAAAATGATCAACATGAAAAAAAACAATATAAAATATACGCTTTATGCCGGCCTGATGCTTCTTTTATCGGCTTGTAATAAGCAACTCGATCTAAAACCTACACAAAGTATAGAAACCAGCCAGGCATTGCTAACGGCAAAAGATGTACAAATTACGCTGGTTGGAGCTTATAGTAACCTCAACGCAGAATCTTTGTACGGCGGCGTAGTGTTTTTAGCACCTGATTTATTAGGAACCGCAGGGCAGGGAAGTGTTGATTGGACAGGTACTTATCAAAGTTTAACAGAGATGACCAATCAATCAATTACCGTTACCAATACTTACGTAGCCAGTATTTGGCTGACTGCTTATCAAAACCTGAACCAAATTAATAACGTGATTGCTAATCTGGATAAAGTTACGGTTACAGCAGACCGCGACCGGATTGAAGGCGAAGCAAAATTTTTACGCGGGATGATTTATTTTGATTTGGTAAGGCTTTACGGAAGGGCATGGAACGATGGCGACCCAACAACTAACCTTGGTGTTCCGCTTATTTTAATGCCTACAGCTTCTATTGATGCTTCTTCTGTGGTAGCACGTTCTACCGTTTCGCAGGTTTATACACAGGTACTTTCTGATTTAACAACAGCGGAAGCCAAACTTCCGGCTTCAAACGGTTTTTATGCCAATAAATATGCTGCTGCGGCTATTCTTTCACGTGTTTATCTGCAAAAAATTGATTATCCCAATGCAGTTAAAGAAGCAAATAATGTGATTAGTTCGGGTGCATTTAGCTTAACTGCTACTTACGCTGCCGAGTTTCCGTTTGCTAACTCTGGCCCTGTGCATTATGATAATACTTCGGAAGATATTTTTGCGGTTCAGATTACTTCTCAGCAAGGTACAAATGCACAAAACGAATTTTATGGCGGTCCATCATACGGTGGCCGGGGCGACGCAGCAATAGGTCCTAATTTTCCTGCTGAGTTTGAAGCTGGTGATGCGCGTGCAACTTTCTTTTATAATGATGGAGGCTCTCTATACAGTTCCAAGTTTCAAAATACTTATGGTAATGTAAAAATCACACGATTGGCAGAAATGTATCTTACACGTGCAGAAGCTAATTTGCGTAGCAATACTATGCTTGGAGATTCTCCGGTTAATGATATAAATAAAGTTCGTGTTCGGGCAGGTTTAACACCACTTGCAAATGTGAGTTTAGCACAGATTTTAACAGAACGCCGGCATGAGCTTACTTTTGAAGGTGGTTTCTTTTTGCACGATGCCAATCGAACCATGCAAACAGCAGTAGGCACGCAACCCTGGAATTCGCCAAAATTGGTTTTTCCAATCCCACAGCGGGAAATTATTGCCAACACCAAACTAGTTCAAAATTCAGGTTATTAGATCGGTATTTCTTTTACCACCCTAAATTTACCCTCATAAAAACAAGTAAAGCCGAAGATTCTTCTTCGGCTTTACTTGTTATAAAATCAATTTAAAACTAACCTTCCGTTGGTGGCGTTCCTCTAAACGCATCCAGTTTTTCAATGCGCTCTAATTGCACCGGTTTGTTGGTTCGGGCAGATTCGTAAATCGCTTCCATAATTTTATGATCCTGCAAACCTTCTTCGCCGGGCGTGTAAGGCGTTTTATTTTCAATTACACATTCCGAAAAATGATCCATTTCCAACGCAAACTGGTCTTTTTCTGTGATTTTCGGGTTCATTTTATTTTCTACTTTTCCTTCGGCGTGGCCAACTTCGGGCATCAAACCTTTATAATCAAACGCCGGATCCATGCCAAACCAGCCGCCGTTATCCGCATAGCAACGGTAATGTTTGGAGTTGTGCGCGCCGTAACTGCAAGTATTGTTGGCAATAGCACCACTCGGAAAAAACATTTGAAACATCACCGCTTCTTCCACTTCCGTAAAACGCGGATCGTTTGGCGTAGTGTACGTGCTGGCGATAACCATATACGGTTCCTCGCCCAAAATATAACGGTTGGTATTGATATTGTACAAACCAATATCGGGCAATGAACCGCCGCCAGACAAAGCTTTATGCAACCGCCATTGTTTCGGATCGCCAACGTTTTGAATGTTGTTGGAAGAAATCACTTTTACTTTGCCGTACTTATTTTCGCGGGCAAAATTTTTGATCTGTTTGTTGTTCGGTTCATATTGAATCCGGTACGCAATCATCAGTTTTTTACCGGCTTTTTTGCAGGCATCAATCATTCTTTCTGCGGATTTGGAGGAAGTAGTCATTGGTTTCTCACACAAAACATGTTTGCCCGCTTTTGCTGCGCGAATTACATATTCTTCGTGCATCGCGTTAGGTAAAACAATGTAAACCACATCAACTTCGGGGTTATTTTTGATATTGTCGAAATTCTGATAGTTGTAAATATTTTTCTGCGGAACATCATATTGCATGGCCACTTTTCTAGCTTTCTCCGGATCGCCGCTCACCAAAGCTACTACTTTAGAGTTTTTTGCAGAACCAAAACCCGGTAAAATCGCTTCCAAAGCCAATTCGCCTAAACCTACAACAGCGTAACCAACGCGTTTGTCTTTCGGCAAAATGGTGGCGTAATTAGTCCGTTCGCCTTCGCTGGCCGCATGCTGGTTTGGCCCAACAACTTTTATAGCTGCAGACATTGGCCCGGGATTGCCTGCTGCGCTGTTACCCAAATCTGCTGCACTTGCCGTGCTGGCCGATGCAATGCCGCCAATTACGGTGGCTGCAATTAATCCTTTGCTTGCACTTTCTATAAACTGCCGGCGATCATAAGCTTTTTGGGTTGATATCGATTGCACTGTTTCTTCAAAATCCATGTTAATTTTTATTTTTTGATTACTGTTTCAATTTAAAAAACTGTTTGGCAGGCGTTTAGTTTCTGCTTAAACTGTTTTTTTACCGATAAAAACAGCATCCGGTTTTGGATTGATTTTGGAAACTTCAAACTCTTTGCCGGAATATCTTAACTTCGTGCAAATGCAAACCTTCGACCTGAGCTTTCTGCGGTTTACTTTTTTTGATGTGCTGGACGTTGTGCTGGTGGCCATCATTATTTACCAGATTTATAACCTGATTCGTGGCACAATTGCAGCCAATATTTTCATTGGCCTGGCCATAATTTGTGCTTTGTATTTTGTGGTGAAAGCATTGCAAATGCGCCTGCTCACCGGTATTTTGGAAAACTTTATCAACGTAGGTCTTTTAGCGTTAATTGTGGTTTTTCAGCAGGAAATCCGCCGTTTTTTGCTTTTGGTTGGCCGCAACGCATCTCTCCAGAGAAACAAAAACTGGTGGAAATATTTTTTCGGTCGTCCGGAAGAAGAAAAAAATAATTTAACTCGCATTAAGCCGGTTATTGATGCCTGCAAAACTATGCAGCAAAGTCGCACCGGCGCATTGATTGTTTTTGCCAAATATTATGAGGAAGATTTTTTTCATAACAGCTGCGAATATGTGGATGCTAAAATTACCAAGCGTTTGCTGGAAAGTATTTTCCAGAAAAACAGTCCGCTACACGATGGTGCCGTGGTGATCGCACAAAATAAAATTAAATCGGCCAGCTGTATTTTGCCTTTAACAGATAAAACAGATTTGCCGCCGCAGTTTGGTTTGCGCCATCGCGCCGGCATCGGGATTTCTGAAGCCAGCGATGCAACGGCTTTGATCGTATCCGAAGAAACCGGCGAAATTGCTTATGCCAAACAGGGAAAAGTGCGCATGAACCTGACTTTTGCAGAGTTGGAAAAACTGCTGAACAAAGATTTTAACTGATAAAAACAGCATCAGCTTCAACCTAAAATTTATAAAAATTGATGATTATTTTAATACAATGCAAAGACCAAGTTGGTTTGATAGCTGCCATTTCGGGTATTTTGGTGGAAGAAAACCTGAATATTGTTTCCATGAACGAGCATGTTGATAAAGCCGAAAACCGCTTTTACATGCGTTTGGAGGTGGAAATGGTTGCAGATGTAGCCGTTTTAGAGCAAAAAATCAGAGCTGTATTTCCCTTAGATGCAATGATCAGCATCAACCCAAATCCGCAGAAAAAAATTGTTGTTTTGGTAACGAAGGAATACCATTGTCTGGCTGATATTCTGATCCGCAATTTCTTCGGAACGCTTGGCGCAACCGTGCAGGCCGTAATTGGCAGTTACGATAAGCTGCAAGATATTTGTGAGCGTTTTGATGTGCCATTTCGTGCAGTTTTGTATGATGCTTCGGTGCCAAAAGAAGCATCAGAACAAAAAATAATTGATTTGATTAAGCAGTTTGAACCTGATTATGTGGTGCTGGCCAAGTTTATGCGCATTTTGTCGCCGGATTTTGTTTCTCAGTTTCCGCAGCAGCTAATCAATATTCATCATTCGTTTTTGCCGGCTTTTATTGGTGCAAATCCGTATCGGCAAGCGTTTGAACGCGGCGTAAAATTAATTGGTGCAACGGCTCATTTTGTAACCAACCAACTGGATGAAGGGCCGATTATCACGCAGCAAATTATTCCTGTAAACCATTCGCTTACGGCTGCGGATATGATGAAAGCCGGACAGGAAATTGAAACTTCTGTTTTAGCTAAAGCGTTACGATTGGTGTTTGATGATCGTGTTTTTGTACATCAAAATAAAACTGTTGTTTTTGAATGATGCTGTTTTTACCGGTGTTTTTTGGGATTCACACAGAAATTTACCTGCTAAAAGAAGCATCAAACCAAAACTTTATCCGGCGCAGGAATATGTTTTTTGATCAAACTGAAAATCTGGTTAGGTTCAAACGGTTTCGGAATAAAATCAGCAAAACCCATCGTAAACAACTCTGAAAGCATTTGCTGATCAAGCAGCGAAGCCGTGAAAGCAATAACCGGAATGGTTGGATACAGTTTTTTTACGTGTGTAACGGCCGTAAAACCGTTCATCACCGGCATTTCCAAATCCATCAGTACAATATTGAAATCGGCATCTTGCTGTAAAATATCCAAAGCTTCCTGCCCGTTGTAAGCACAAGTAACTTCTGCTTTATAACTGCTCAGAATCTTTTTGGCAATCATCATATTGATCTTGTTATCTTCTGCAATCAAAATCCGCACGTTGGATAAGTCTTCTGGTTCGTATTTTTTTTCGGGTAAAATTGCGGTTGACTGCGTTGCTAAGCCAAAGTTGATTTTGAACTTAAACTTGCTTCCTTGTCCTTTTTCGCTTTCTAAAGTTAAACTGCTGTTCATCAGTTCGAGCAAACGGTTGCAAATAGAAAGCCCTAAACCGCTGCCCGTATATTTCCGGGTAGCCGGATCATTTTCCTGCCAAAAACCTTCAAAAATTTTGCTTTGATCCTGTTTAGCAATTCCAAGTCCGGTATCTTCAACCATAAAATTTACGGTAACTGTTTTGTTTACTTCGGCCTCGCAAAGTACACACAGTTTTACATAACCTTGCTGCGTAAATTTTAACGCATTTGATAGTAAATTATTCATAATCTGAATGATACGGATATCATCAATCATAAACATTTTATCCAACTCCGGATCGACTTCTACCAAAAACTTTAAATTTTTTTCTTCAAAACTGTTATAAAAAGGCAGGGCAGCATCAGTAATCAATTGTTTTAAATTGATTCCAATCTCGTGTATTTCCAGCTTGCCGGCCTCAATCTTATTAAAATCAAGAATGTCGTTTACCAGATTCAGCATATGCCGGGAGCAATATTTCAATATCCGGAAATACTCGTTATCTTCTGCCAAATACTTTTCTTCTTTCAGTAGATTAACGGCACCTAAAACACCATTTAAAGGCGTCCGCAATTCGTGGCCCATGGTTGATAAAAACCGCGTGCGCGAAGTAATTGTATTGTTTTTTTGTTCAATTAATACATCAAAGGTTAACTTATGTGAATAGATGAAAGAGAAGCCAAAGCTTGCGGTCATCATTATCGAAGTGATTGCATTGTAGATGAACACTTTTGCACTTACTGCATTTGGTATATGTTCATAAGGTGTTGTGTAAACGCTCAGAAAAATACAGGCAATAAACGATAGGAAAGTGATGACAGAATTAAGCAGTAAAGTTTTGTGGTTCGATCGCTCAAAATCAATAATTACCGGGATGCCAATTAAAAGCGGGAAATAGTAAAAATATTGTCCTGATTGTGAGCCTTCTACCAAAACACTCATAATTAAATGCGCACTTACGATAAATATAAAACAGTATTCTGTTTTTGTTACCCAGCCAATCTTTTTCACCAGTAATACCATCGAAAGGCATAAACAAAATAAAGCGGTGGATAAACAGGAATAAGGAAGACTTAAGGCATAATAATAGATAGCCAAAGACAAGCCCGTTAGCAATGTCATTGTATAAATAACAATTAATCTTTTCTCAAGAATTCTTAAATCAAATAAAGACAGGAGAGCTGCTTTTTTAAATAAAGGCATACTTTTTTTACGAAAATGCCAGAAGTTAGTTTCAGTATAACTGGTTTCTATCTGCTTGTTTTCAGTGGATTAGAGCTTATGAAGAAAGCGTTTAAGGATTGGTTTTTTGATTCCCGTTTTCGGGTTTTACAATGGGTGGCAAGCGTTTTATTGGTGTGGTATAAACAACTGTTCCGTTTGGATGCACAACCGGCATGTTCCAGTTGCCGGTTGGTTTTGCAATCGGCATTCTGTCTAACGAGGCAATCAGCGTAGTTGAAATTGCATTTTGCTTGGGTAAAAACAGTTCAGTTACATTTGTTTTTGGCCTGATGGAAATGCGTAAATTGGTATCAACAGGCGCATAAAACTTATTAGTGTTAAATCTTTCTAAAGGTTTTATAATTGATTGTTGCTGTGCCTTCAGTTTGAAAGCAAGGCCGGAAAGGACGATCAGAAAAAGTATTTTTTTCATAATTTATCGATGGTTGATTCAAAACTAAATTACAAAAAATGTTATTGAATATCAGTTATTTAAATCAATAAAAAGAGCATCCGAATTTCTTTGGATACTCTTTTTATGCCGGTAAAAACAGTATGATTATTTGCTGGAATTAATTTGATCAACCGCTTTGGCGATGTAATCTGCCTGCGCATTTAACTGGTTTTTCAATTCTCCGTCTGATTTGCCAGCCTGAGCCTGTTTTTCAGTTTTAAGTTGATTCAGCATAGAAACTATCGGCTGATCGATGCCAAACTGTTTGTATTTGATGGCAAAATCTTTAAAAGCATCTACGCGCTGATTTACTTTTTGTGTATCGTTAATTTTGGACAGCATATTTACATAACCCTGCTGCATGGTGTTAAACTTTACCTGCGGTGTGCCCTGATCAAAAGCTTTGCTTACAAAAGGCAACTCTGTTTCTGATCCTTGTGCTGCATAAACAGATATAATTGCCTGTGTTAAAGCACCTTTGTTATCTTTTTCAAAACCTTTTGCCAGTTGCAAAGCATCAGCCGGATTTTCGGCAGCCAGCGCATTTAAAGCCGCACCTTCAACAGCGTATGATTGGCTTTTCAAGGCATTTTTAAACAAAGGTAAATTGCTGGCATTTTTCATTTTGCCCAAAGCCGTAATTGCTGCTGCTTTTACTGTATTATTTTGGTCGTTTTGGGCGATGTTAACTAAAATTGGTAACGCAGCTTGCTTAATTTCATCATTGCTGAGGTTGATGTTGCGGATAGCCAGCGTGCGCAAACCGTAATATTTATCCTTCAATGCAGCCAACATCATTTTTTTTACGCCGGCATCAGTTTGCTTGCCGTTTAAAGCCGTTATGGCTTCCAATCGATCCAAATATAACGGCGCATTAAAATACTGAAACACCAGTTCATCCGAAGTTTTATTATCTGTTTTTTGAGCGAGTAACACTTTATCGCCATCCACATTAACCAGATTTGGTTTGGATGCTACTTTAAAAGTTAGCGTATCACTTTTGCTTTTCATCCAAACCTGATGGCGTTCCATTTTTCCACTGGCATAAATATCAACGGCCATCGGTAACGTAAAAGCTGGTCCTTCCTGCGTTTGAGTTAGATAAACAGATTGAGTTTTGCTGGCTTCATCCCAATGATAATCAATCGTTAAATCCGGATTGCCCGCGCCATAATACCACTGGTTAAAAAACCAGTTTAAATCTTTTCCACTCACTTTTTCAAAAGCCAAACGCAGCTGTTGCGCTTCGCCGTTGCTCAAAGCATTTTGGCGCAGGTACAAATTTAAGCCGCTAAAAAAAGCATCTTCTCCCAGATAATTCCGCAGCATATTTAAAATGCAACCGCCTTTTTGGTAGGTAACCACATCAAACATGTCTTCTTTATCCGCGTAATGAAACCGGACCAGATTCTTGGTTTTCGCATCTTTTGAGTTAAGATAAGCCAGCTGATTTTCGTAAATATGCGCTCCGCCTTCATCTTTTCCGTAGCGGTGTTCGGCCCAAAGCGTTTCGCTAAAATCTGCAAAAGATTCATTCACCGTTAAATTGCTCCAGCTTTCGGCCGTTACATAATCGCCAAACCACTGGTGGAAAAGTTCGTGCGCAATTGTGCTTTCGCCGGCACTGTAATTATCATCCAGCATTTCGCGGGCGGTTTTCTGCACATATTCGCCGTGTAATGTGGCTGTGGTATTTTCCATCGCGCCGCTCACGTAATCGCGCACCACAATCTGACTGTATTTGTTCCAGGGGAAATCAACGCCCAATTTCTGCGAATAAAAACCGATTATCTCAGGC
>JBPBQN010000086.1:0-36907 GCA_050954865.1 Janthinobacterium lividum
CTCAAAATTGAAACTGAAAACGGCAAAGCCAAATATGTAATTACGCAACAGGGAATTATCAATACTGATTTTGTGATTGCTGGCGCGGATTATGAACACGTTGATCAGAAATTATTGGATAAATCTGTCCAAAATTATGATCAGCAATATTGGAACAGCCGAACGATGTCGCCGTCCAGTTTGCTGTTTTATATCGGACTAAATAAAAAAGTGGAGGGCATTCGTCATCATAACTTATTTTTTGATGAAGATTTTGAGTTGCATGCAGAAGAAATTTACACCAATCCAAAATGGCCGCAAAAGCCTTTGTTTTATGTTTCCTGCACTTCTAAAACTGATGATTCAGTAGCTCCGGAAGGTTGTGAAAATTTATTCTTGTTAATGCCTGTTGCGCCCGATTTGGAGGATAATGAAGCTACGCGGGAATATTATTTTGAACTGATAATAAATCGGTTTGAAAAAATAACCGGTCAGGAAATCAGGAATAACATTGTGGTTAAAAGAAGCTATGCGCACAAAGATTTCATCTCAGATTATCATTCGTACAAAGGCAATGCTTACGGTTTGGCCAACACATTAAAGCAAACGGCTTTTTTTAAACCGGCTATGAAATCTAAAAAAATTAAAAATCTGTTGTTTACCGGTCAGCTGACGGTTCCGGGGCCAGGTGTACCACCGTCCTTAATTTCGGGACAGGTTGCGGCGCAGGAAGCTAAAAAACTACTGGTAAAAGAAGCATCAACAAAAAGTTATTAAACGCAAAAAAGCCCGACGTATCGGACTCTTTTTAGTATATATTTAGTAAAAAATTGAATTCGGCTAACTAATCTTCCATTGCGTAAATCGGTTTTTTAACACCGTTATCATACGATTTTAAGTTCTTTTTTAACAACTTGCGGGCAACGTGAATACGGGTTTTAACAGTTCCGATCGGAATAATTAAATGATCAGCAATTTCATGGTATTTATGTCCTTCAAAATACATGGTAAAAGGCACATAATACTCTTGTGGCAATTTGTCTAATGATCTTTTTATATCATCCATTACAAATTTTGCTTCACCTTGGTTTTTTGTTGAACTAAACACCAAGTTTGCAGAAGAAATTTCTTCGGATTTGGTAACGAAAGTGCTCATCTTAACAAAACGACGATAATTGTTAATGAAGGTATTTTTCATGATGGTATATAACCAGCCTTTTAAATTGGTGCCTTCTTTAAACTTATTATAGTAAGTAATTGCTTTAAGCATTGTATCTTGAACCAAATCATTTGCGTCGTCTGCATCGTGTGTAAAGTGAAGTGCATAAGATCTTAAAGAACCCGCCTGACGCAATACCATGGTGTTAAATTCAATTTTTGTCATTGTTCTATTTTTTACTGTTGGTTTTAGTTATTTTCTGTAATGGCAGATACAATTACAAAGCCGTTTTTAAAAAATCTTTTAAAAACTCCACCTAACGTTATGAAGTACAAAATAGGTTTAAGTCGAAAAATAAAGAAGTATTCGGGATAAATTAATTATAAGTAAAATTTAATTCGTTGATTTTCAGTTAGTTTTGGCAGGAGTTAATAATGCAGAAACTATTTTCAACAGATAACGTAAATCAGGAAAAAAACAGTTTTTGTTTAATATTAAGTTTTTGTTAAATTCAAAAAACTAAAGAATATTTACTTCACGGTGTAGCTTTACGCCAAATTTTTGGTACACGCTGTCTATGATTTGCGACGATAGTGCATAAATTTCGCTTCCGCTGGCATTGCCGTGGTTTACCAGTACCAAAGCCTGATTTTTCCAGGTTCCGGTTTGGCCAACAATTTTACCTTTCCAGCCGCATTGTTCAATCAGCCAGCCGGCCGCTAATTTTACTTTTTGATCTCCTGCAGGATAATTTACAACTTCTGGAAATCTGGTTTTCAATTCTTCAAAAGCAGCATAATCAATAATCGGATTCTGAAAAAAGCTGCCTGCATTACCAATTGTAGCAGGATCGGGCAATTTTGAAACCCGAATTTGCGAAACCACTTTAGATATATCTTGAATTGTTGGGTTTGAAATTTCCCTTTTCCTCAATTCATCTTCAATGGCACCGTATGTTGTGTTGACTTTAGGTTGAAGCGAAAGTTTAAACTTAACCGAAGTAATGATAAACTGATTTTTCAATTCGCTTTTAAAAATGCTTTCGCGATAGCCAAAACCACATGCTTCTTTTATAAAGGTTTTTTTGTGCTGTGAAGCAATTTCAAAAGCCTGGCAACTTTCAAACACATCTTTCAGCTCCACGCCATAAGCACCAATATTTTGCACCGGCGATGCACCAACCGAACCCGGAATCAGACTTAAATTTTCCATTCCGGCAAAACCATGAACCACGCAATAATCAACCAATTCTTTCCAGCTTTCTCCTGCACCGGCTTCAACGTGTACATCTTCGTGATTAATACGATGTTCAATTCCGCGGATATTTATCCGGACTACCAAACCTTCAAAATCTTTAGTAAAAAGCATGTTGCTTCCTCCACCTAAAACCAAACGCGGGATTTGCAGCCATTTCGGATCGAGAAAAAGTTCTGATAATTCATCTTCATGATTGATCTCAACTAAATAGCGTGCATGAACTTCAACACCAAAAGTATTGAAGTTTTTAAGGGAAATGTTTTCGCGGATTTGGAGCATTTGATAAGCGTGATTGAAACAGGCGAATTTCGAAATTATAACCAATAGTAATCACTATATTTGATTAATGGCACAACTCGTTGATTATAAAAAAATTATAGAAATTAATCCTGAAATTCGTTTCGGTAAACCAGTAATTATAGGCACACGAATTAGTGTGTATAATATATTAGGTTGGTTTCCGGTATGAGCTTTCACGAAATAATAGAGGATTTTCCGCAGTTGAATGAAGAAGCAATTTATGCTTGTCTTTCATATACTGCCGATAAAGAAAGGAAAGTTAAAATTGCATGAAATTAATTTGATTGTGGATGAAAATATTTCGTGGCGAATAAAAAATATTTAAATAATTGGAATATTTTACCGGTAGCTCAGATTTTGATTGATCACAGAATTGATGATTATGGTATTTGGAAATTTGCGAAAACCAATAATTATAATATTTTAACTTTCGATGAAGATTTTACAGCAATACAAAATTTACATAGCTATCCGCCCAAAATTATCTGGTTGCGTATAGGAAATAGTTCAACAGCAGAAATCGCATTAAAACTTTCTGAGTTGGAATCAGAAATTGTTATGTTTTTAGCTAATTCTGAAACATCTGTACTTGAAATTACTTAGCGCTCTTAAAATACTTCCTGCTCGCCACCAACAAACCAAACTCTTCAGAAGGATTTTTGTGCATAGATTTATGATGAATTTTGTGTGCTCTTTTTATCCCTAAAAAATAGCGGTTGTTGAGTTTAAACGCTTTGAAACGGTTGTGGATAAACCAATCGTGGAAGATAAAATAAATGATGCCGTAAACGCTTATTCCGGCTCCAATCCAAAAAGCATAACTTCTGTTTTCGCGGTCAAACCACATTAATCCGCAGGCAATCAACCCAAAAAGCAGACTAAAAACATCATTTAACTCAAAAAAACCATGGCGTTCTTGGTGATGCGTTTTGTGGATGAACCACAGCGGCCCGTGAAATAAAAATTTGTGCATCGCCCAGGAAATCACTTCCATAAAAACGATGGTGAGCACGATAATAATGATGGGAAACAAAACGACCATTTTAATCAATTACCAAAAAATAACACTTAAAAGAAGCATCAGTTTTTGGCCGATGCTTCTTTTATCACTATAAATTTGATATTAAAAATTCTGCTATTGCCAAAATTCTAAAAATTCCGGTTCAGACAATTTAAATATGTATCGCCCGATTTTCTGTAGCAGCCATGGCAGCTTCGCGAACAGCTTCTGTATAAGTTGGGTGCGCGTGAGAAATGCGTGCAATATCTTCTGCAGAAGCACGAAATTCCATTGCTACAACCGCTTCTGCAATTACATCGGCCACACGCGGACCAATCATGTGTACGCCCAAAACTTCGTCTGTTGCAGCATCAGCCAAAACTTTAACAAAACCATCCGTATCCATGCTTGCGCGAGATCGTCCGCTGGCTTTAAAAGGGAAGGAGCCGGTTTTGTATTTCACGCCTTTTTCTTTCAATTGCTCTTCGCTGTAACCAACGGTAGCAACTTCTGGCCAGGTATAAACTACGCCCGGAATCAGGTTGTAATTAATGTGAGGTTTTTGTCCGGCAATAATCTCCGCAACATAAGTTCCTTCATCTTCCGCTTTGTGAGCCAGCATTGCGCCTTTTACCACATCACCAATGGCATAAACGCCTTGAACAGCAGTTTCCAGATGCTCATTTACCGGAATTTTTTTGCCGCGAGGCTCCAGTTCTATGCCTAATTTTTCCAGGCCTAAACCTTCGGTATAAGCGGTACGGCCAACGGCAACTAAGCAATAATCACCTTTTAGTTCAATTTTATCGCCTTTCGGACTATCAGCCGTAACCGTAACTTCATCACCTTCTACAGTTGCGCCAGTTACTTTATGGCCGAGGTAAAATTCCATACCTTGTTTAGTCAGCACTTTTTGCAGTTCTTTTGATAAAGATCTGTCCAACGTGTTTACAATCGCATCTGTAAACTCAACTACAGAAACTTTTGCGCCCAAACGTGCATAAACAGAACCTAATTCTAAACCGATTACGCCGCCGCCAATCAAAATCATGTGTTTTGGGATTTCTGGCAGATTCAACGCTTCGGTAGAAGTAACAATGCGTTTTTTATCTAACTGAATAAAAGGTAAAGAAGCCGGTTTGGAACCTGTGGCAATAATGATATTTTTAGCCGTAATTTGCTCTTCAGAACCATCTTCTTTTTTTACGCTGATGGTATTTTTATCAACAAAAGAACCTAAACCCTGATAAGAAGTAATTTTATTTTTTTTGAACAGAAACGCAATCCCACCGGTAGTTTGCTCAACTACTTCGTTTTTACGTTTGATCATTTGCGCTAAATCCGGACGAAGATTTTCGATATGAATCCCGTGCGCTTCAAAAGTATGTGCGGCATTAAAATAATGCTCGGTAGAATCCAGCAAAGCTTTAGACGGGATGCAGCCTACGTTTAAACAAGTGCCGCCAAAAGTTGAATATTTTTCGATACAGGCCGTTTTTAAACCAAGCTGTGCGCAACGGATTGCCGCTACATAACCACCAGGACCAGAACCGATAACAATTACATCATATTGCATAATTAGTGTTTTAATGGAACGCGAATTTAAGGGTTTTGCCCGTAAAGAAAGTCTGATTTTGGTAATTAACAGCAAGATATAAGCAAAATGTTTCGGTTTAAAACTCAAATTTTAAGCATTTAACCAACATCAAAAATTAAAGGCTGTTATGCCTGCCAGATGCTTCTTTTACCACCTAAAAATCGGGATTGCTGTTTTTAACAGATTTTGACGTACCAATAAAAGATTTCATAAAACTCTGTAACGTTATTGTATTTATTTCATCTTATCCAAAGCGAGGCTTGCATGCAAAAATATTTAACTAAATAAATAGTTAAAATTTGTTAAAAAGGAAATATTTTGCGGCTTGTTGTTTACCTTGCTGGTATAAACCTTTTTATGAAAAAAAATCTACTTCTTGTTGCAGTACTTTCTCTGTTTACGTTGCTGGCATCGGCACAAAATAATTTAAGAAAAATTAAAGGCGTGGTGCTCGATTCGGCTAAAAACACGCCGCTTGGTTACGTTACGGTTGTGGCCAAAGATGCTTCCGGTGCAGCTGTTAAAAGTGCACTTACTGCGGAAAATGGTTCGTTTGAACTCAGTTTAAAGTCTGGCGCGTACCAAATCAACATTGCTTACGTTGGATTTCAGCCTAAAATTATACCGGTAAAAGAAGCATCAGGAACGGTTGATTTAGGTACGATTAAGCTTTCGGCCAGCAGTAACCAGCTAAAAGAGGTTTCGATTGTGGCTGCCAAACCAATTTTAAAACGGGAAGTTGACCGGATTGCTTATGATGTGCAGGCGGATCCGGAAAGTAAATCGCTCACAGCTTTGGATATGATGCGGAAAGTGCCCATGCTTTCGGTTGATGCTACGGATAATATCAAGCTGAAAGGAAATACTAACTATAAGATTTTAATCAACGGTAAAGAATCTTCGCTGATTGCTAAAAATCCTTCGGATGTATTAAAAGCAATGCCTGCTACCAACATTGAAAAGATTGAAGTGATTACAACACCACCAGCCAAATACGATGCGGAAGGTTTAGCAGGAATTATTAATATCATTACCAAAAAGAATGCGGATCAGGGTTATAATGGCAGCATTAACACCAGATATAATTCTGTTTACGGGCCAGGGTTGAACCTAAACGGAACGTTGAAGCAAGGCAAAATCGGACTGAATGGTTATGTAGGATATAATAGACGCAATAACACAACCAATAGTTATGATAACATCAGCAATACATTTAGTCCGTTGCAATCTTACCTGCTGCAAACTGGTAATCGTGCACAAAGTGGAAACAATACTTATGGAAGTGCAGAATTAAGTTATGAAATAGACACTTTGAACTTGCTGACGGGCACTTTTGAATTGTATGATGGCAACAATAACCAGAATAGCAGTTTGTTTTCTAATCAGCAAAACGGAGATTTGTCTGTAGCACAAGCTTATAATTTATACAGCAGCAATCTTTCAAAATACTCCGGAACAGGTTTTGGCATCAATTATCAGCTTGGTTTTGCAAAGAAGAAAGACCGGCTGTTAACGGTTTCCTACAAATATAATTTGTTCAAAAATCAAACGACTACAGATGCGATGGTTGAGCAGGTTTTTATGTACGATCAGCCAAATTATAATCAATATAATAATTCTGGTACGCGAGAACATACGATCCAACTGGATTATGTGCATCCATTAAAGAAAATTAATATTGAGGCTGGTGGAAAAGCTATTTTCCGGAATAATTTCAGCGATTTTACAAATGATAATTTTGATCAGCAAAGCAACCAGTACGTTACAGATCCCACGCAAACCAACAGCTTCAATTACATCCAGAATGTTTACAGCGTTTACAATACTTATCAGTTAAAGCTAACCAACTGGACTTTTAAAGGTGGTTTGCGCGTGGAACATACGTTGGTAGATGCCGATTTTACTTCTACCGGCAGCACGCTAAATAATGATTATAACAATTTTGTGCCGTCGTTTTCCATGCAAAGATCATTCAAAACCAGCAGTATCAATTTCGGTTACACCGATCGTATCCAACGGCCCGGCATTTGGCAACTTAATCCGTTTATCAACAGAAGTAATCCTAAATTTTTAAATTATGGAAATCCTGATCTTCAACCAGTTGTGAGTCATTCTTTTGAGTTAAATTACAGCAATTTTAAAAAAGGCTCTATCAATGCAAGTCTGAATTATGCTTTTGCCAACAACACGGTACAAAGCGTAACTACTATCGGTACAGATACAGTTTCGCGCACAACGTATCAAAATGTGGGCAAAAGCAAGCGTCTCGGAGCAGATTTGAGCGTAAATTATCCGATCACCAAAAAATTGAACATCAACCTAAACAGCGAAATTTTATACGTTTGGCTGAATGGTACTGCTGATGGAATATTTTACAGCAACCAAGGTTTCCAGGGACATGCTTTTATGAATAGTGCTTACAAGTTTGATAGTGGTTACCGCTTAGGTTTTGATTTGAATTTCGATAGTCGATATGTGATGTTGCAAGGCCGAGATAATTATTATGTTGGTGAATCCATTAGTATTTCTAAAGATTTTTTCAAAGGGAAATTGAATGCTGCGGCTTCCGGAGCCAATCCGTTTTCAAAATACAGAACGCTAAATAATATTACTCGAACTGCAGCTTTTGAGCAAATCAATAATTATCAGATCAATTACCGCAATATTAACCTCAGCCTGAACTATAAGTTTGGTAAGCTAAATGGCAGCATCAAAAAAAACCAGCGTGGCATTAGTAATGATGATGTAAGTGGAGGCCAATCTCATTAATTTTGCCGCATGGATATTTACGGCATCAAAAATTGCAACACGGTAAAAAAAGCATTGGAATGGTTGACAGAAAATCATATCGATTATACATTTCATGATTTTAAAAAAGAAGGAATTACTGCGGAAAAATTACAGGAATGGAGCAGTAAAGCTGGCTACGAAAAGTTGCTGAACAAGCAAGGTTTAACCTGGAAACAGCTGGATCAGGAGAAAAAAGCATCCATAACCGGCGAAGCAGAAGCACTCCAACTTTTGCACGATAAAAACAGCATGGTTAAACGTCCGGTTTTAGAAGTTAACGGAAAAATAGTTTTAGGTTTTAAAGAAGAAGAATATGCCATGCTGTTTTTATCGGGTAAAAATTAACAAGCGGTTTAAATTTTGGTAACATTAGCTTTACTCGCTGGCTAATCCTGGATTTTTGCTTATTTATGTCAATATTATTTGCAGAAAATCTATCACCAAAATGAAACTGAAATTTTTACCGATAAGCGCGTTTGCCTTATTGCTTTTTACCGAGCTGGTTTCGGCACAAACAACGCCGCCTACACCGGCCACACGCCCTGCTACTACTCCAGCGGCTGCTTCTGGCCGACCTGATTTTAACCGGATTCAGGAACCGCAAATTCAAACCAATTACAATTACCATGATGCTTTTGCACCATTTTTTTACACCAAAAATGGTAATGAATATCGTTCGGCTGGCGGCCAGCCTGGCCCGAAATACTGGCAAAACCGTGCTGATTACCAGCTTTCTGCTTCACTGAATGATCAAACGAATGAAATTACCGGAACAGAAATTTTAACTTATACCAACAACAGTCCGGATAAATTAGGTTTTCTGTGGATGCAGTTGGATCAGAACTTATTTAAGCAGGATTCCCGTGGTTCGGCCATTATTCCAACAACGGGTAGCCGCAACGGTGGCCGCGGTCAGGTTTTTGACGCCGGTTATAAAATTAAATCGGTAAAAGTAGTATCTGGCGGCAAAGGAAAATCCGCAGAAACCGACGTTAAATTTATGATTAATGATACGCGGATGCAGGTTTATCTCCCGCAAAACCTTAATCCAGACGGCGGTCAGGTAAAACTGAAGATTGAATACAGTTTTATCGAACCCAATTATGGCTCGGATAGAACAGGTTATTTAGATACCAAAAACGGCAAAATTTACACCATTGCGCAATGGTATCCGCGGATGTATGTATATGATGATGTTTACGGCTGGAACGCGCTGCCGTACACTGGCCCGGGAGAGTTTTATTTAGAATATGGAGATTTCGATATCAATATTACTGCGCCGGCAAATCATATCGTGGTTTCTTCCGGAGAGTTGCAAAACCCTCAGGAAGTTTATACGGCAGAGCAGCAAAAACGTTGGGCACAAGCTGCAAAAAGCGATCAAACGGTGATGATCCGCAGCGAAAATGAAGTCACCAATAAAGCTTCCCGTCCGGCCGGAAAATCAACCTTAACCTGGCACTTTAAATTGAAAAATGCGCGTGATGCTTCCTGGGCTTCTTCCGCAGCATTTATGATAGATGCGGCTAAAATGAATTTGCCAAGCGGCCGCAAAGCCATGTCTATTTCTGCTTATCCGGTAGAAAGTGCGGGTGCTGATGCCTGGGGAAGATCAACAGAATACACTAAAAAATCCATCGAATTTAATTCGGCCAAATGGTACGAGTTTACTTATCCAAATGCCACAACCGTTGCCGGTATTGTTGGCGGAATGGAATATCCGGGCATTGTTTTTTGCGGATATAAAGCCAAAGGCCGTTCACTTTGGGGCGTAAACGATCATGAGTTTGGCCACAACTGGTTCCCGATGATTGTAGGTTCTAACGAGCGTTTGTTCGGCTGGATGGATGAAGGTTTTAACACTTTTATCAACACACTATCTACCGATAACTTTAATAACGGCGAGTACAAACCTAAAAATTCGCCGGATATGCACCGCATTGGTGATTTTTTTACCAATCCAAATACAGAACCAATTTTAAGTCCGGTTGATGGTATTAAAGAGCGCAACAACGGCACTTTGCTGTACTCAAAACCAAGTGCAGGTTTGGTTTTGCTGCGCGAACAGATTTTAGGTCCGGAGCGTTTTGATCTGGCTTTTAAAACTTACATCAACCGCTGGGCTTTTAAACATCCGCAGCCGGATGATTTTTTCAGAACGATTGAAAACGTTTCTGGCGAAAGCTTGAACTGGTTTTGGAGAAGCTGGTTTCAAAACAACTGGCGTTTGGATCAAGGTGTTCGCGATGTAAAATATGTAGATAACGATCCGTCAAAAGGAGCTTTGATCACGGTTGATAATCTGGAAAAAATGCCGATGCCGATGATCCTCGAAATCAAAACCGAAAGTGGTAAAACAAGCCGCATTACGTTGCCGGTTGAGGTTTGGATGCGTAACACTACCTGGACTTTTCATTATCCATCTACCGAAAAAATTCAGTCTGTAACTTCTGATCCGGATAAACATTTGCCGGATTTTAATCCTGATAACAACGTTTGGAACAGTAAATAACACGAATATATTGTGTGTAAAAGAAGCTTTGGGAAACCAAAGCTTCTTTTTATTTTAAAAGAAATTGTGTAACAAAATCAATGCTTCTTTTATCACCTAAAATTTAACACAACTTTTAAATAAAAACGCAGTTATCAGTACATGAAACATAAACTACTTATCACTTTTATAGCTGTGTTTACGCTTTTTGGCCGATTGGAAGCTCAAAATATTTTAAAAGGAACTGTTTTTGAAGGAAAATCATCCCGAAAATTAGCAGACGTTTTTGTAAAAGATATCAACTCAAAAGAAATTTCGCTTACCGATAATTCGGGTAATTTTATCATCCGGACGGCACTTAATCATACTTTAATTTTTTCTTCTCCGGGATATGTTTCTGATACGCTGTTTCTGACTGATCTCAAACCAAAACACATTGAATTAACATTGCGCGGCATCAATTTAAATCAGGTAACGATTACCGATAGCAAGGCTTTTAATCCGCGGGAAGAATATCCCGAAATTTATGAGAAAAGCAAATTTGCCTTATCGCCATCGCGTATTTTTGGAAAAGAAGCCAAAGATGCACGCCGTTTGAAAAAATATTTTGGCCGAGAAGTGGAAGAGCGGCAAATAGATTCTGTTTTTAACGTTTTATATGTAAGTAGTTTGGTGCCGCTAAAAGGCAGAGATTTAGAAAACTTTATGACGATGTACCGGCCAACTTATGCACAAGCAAAAACCCCGCATGCTACGCTTACGTTGTACGTTAATGATTCGTATAAAAAGTTTATGGCGATGCCGCCCGAAAAACGTACCATTCAACCTTTATAACGCAACTAACGTTTAACTTAAACTCACCAACATAGATTTTATATGATAAAAGAAGCAGGTAAAGCAATCAATAGTCAAGTTGTTATTTGTTGTTTGCTTATAATTTTTACATCTGGTCATGTACAAAAATCATCGGCACAAATTTTAACCACCGGCGTTTTGCCGCAAGATAAAATTATGGGAAAATGGATGTCGTTAGAAAAAAACGTAATGGTTAACGTGTATAAAAATGGCGGAAAATATGCGGCTAAACTGGTTTGGTTTGATGATTCTGACGATAAATCTAAACCGATGAACATGCGTGTAGATTATAAAAATCCGGATAAATCGCTTCAGAGCCGTAAGCTGATCGGACTGGAAATTGTAGATAATCTGGACTATAATCCATCAACCAGCTGTTGGGAAAATGGTGAAATTTACGATGCCAAAAATGGCAAATTCTGGAGTTCTGCCGCCACAATAACCTCTGATGACGAGCTTAAAGTAACCGGCTACTGGCATTTTAAATTTCTGGGTAAAACAATGGTTTTTAAACGGCCATAAATCAATACTTCTTTTATCCACCTAAATTTATGATCAGCACTTACCAGTTAATTACCGGTGCCGACGGGCATTCGCATATTGTAAAAGGCTACGTGCAAGAGCATTTTACCAGCAAAGCCATTTCCATTTATTTTAAAGAAACGGCTACCGGTTCTGCTTACAGCTGGCATCCGGCACCAACCACACAATTTGTACTCACCTTAACCGGCAGTTTAGAGTTTGCTGTTTTTAGCGGAGAAAAATTTGTGTTGAATGCAGGTGAAGTTTTAATTGCAATGGATACAACCGGCAGCGGCCATACCTGGAAAATGCTGGGAAACGAACCCTGGAAACGTGCTTACATTGTTTTTGCAGAAGGAGAAGATGTAGGTTTTGTGGCTGACGTTTAAGCTGAAATAAAATTATTTTAAAAGCAATGCTTCTTTTATCAACCTAAAAACCAGTTGCTATTTTGTTTTAAATTGAAGCTGAAAACGAATTACCAATTCTGCTGTTTAAACCTGAAAATAGCACGATAAAAGAAGCATCACATGAACATTCCTCAAACTATTACCATTGCCGGCAAAAGCAAAAATCCAATTACGGTTAACCGTTTTGGTTACGGTACCATGCGCTTGCCCGGCGAAGGTGTTTACGGCGAACCGGCCGATCGGCCAAATGCTTTAAATATTTTAAAACAGACGGTTAAAAGTGGCATCAATTTTCTAGATACTGCTGATTATTATGGCGAAGATGTAACCAATCGTTTAATCGCCGAAGCACTGTACCCTTACCCGGAAGATCTGGTGATTTGTACCAAAGTTGGCGGCGCGCGCAAGCCGGATAAAAGCTGGGTTGCTTATAATTCGCCGGAAAACCTGCGTACCAGCATCGAAAATAACCTGCGCACGTTAAAACTCGACCAGATTACTTTGGTGCATTTCAGAGTGATGCCGGGTGGAACCGATTTCGAAAAATCAATGGAAACCATGTTTGCCATGCAGCAAGAGGGCAAAATTTTGCATGTTGGCGTAAGCAATGTTGATTTGGAAGAACTGGAAACGGCCATGAAAATGGGCCAGATTGCTACCGTAGAAAACATGTTTGGCCACGGACAACGCACTTTGCATAAAACCGCCCACGGCGAAAACAGGGGCGGAGAAGAGATTCTACACATTTGTGAAGCGAACGAAATTCCGCTTATTCCGTATTTTTCACTCCTTAATTCTTTAGGTAAAAAAGATACAAGAATTGCAGAAATCGCCAAAAAATACCAGGTAAACGAAGCACAAATTAACGTGGCCTGGATGCTGCATTATTCACCCTGGATTTTACCAATTCCAGGCACTTCATCCTTAATTCATTTTGAAGAAAACCTGAAAGCTGCTAATATTCAGTTAACTGTAGAAGATATGGAATATTTAAAATAAGATTATACTGTCCGGCTGGTCAGGTTCTGGCCAGTCGGACATACATCCAGCAATACACATTCCGTACAGGCTGGTTTGTAATGGAAGCAAACTTTTTGTCCGTGCCGCATCATTACCTGGTGATTATCATACACTTCCTGCGCGGTAAAATCTGGCGGCAACAACTTTTCTAAAACCTGATGTGCTTTTGCTTCCCCAATTTTTGCATCGATAATTCCTAATCGCACCGCAACCCGAAAATGATGTGAATCAACCGGTAAAGCTTTTCCGCGCAGCGTGCTAAAAGACAATACGGCTGCACTTGTTTTCGGGCCAACGCCAGGCAATTCTTCCAGCCATTTCCGGGCAGCCGGAACATCCATATCAGCTAAAAAATCTAAGTTTAACGTGCCGCAACGTTCTTCAACCAAACGCAAAACTTGTTGCAAACGCGGTGCTTTTTGTTCTGGCCAAGTGCACGGGCTGATTGCTAATTGCACGGCATCCGTTGGCGCATCTTTAACAACTTCCCACGAACCAAAAGTATTGCGTAAATTATCAAAAGCTTGCCGGGAATCTTTGTTTTTGGTTCGATGTGATAAAAAAGAAGAAACTAATTCGCTCATCGGATCCAGATCATGAAAATACTTGATCTGGCTGCCATAAACAGCAGTTAAACGGTGGTGAATTTCTAATACAAATTCTTCTTTTGTGGAGGTAGTTGTCAGCATAATAAGTTCTATTTACAAAACGAGGCATTTTGCAAATGATAACGTTAACAGCAGGTCGGTCTAACAGTTTCAATCTACATCAAAATTAACGGCATAAAAAAAGCTGCCTTTTGTGAAGCAGCTTTCTAAATATTTTGTGAATAAGCTATGATTTTTCCGGAGCTTTTCCAATCAAATCCATAAACTGATCCAGTTTTGGGGTGATGATGATTTGCGTGCGGCGGTTCTTGATTTTTCCGGCTTCTGTACTGTTATCGGCAATCGGATTGTATTCACCACGTCCGCCTGCTGTTAAACGTTTTGGGTCAACACCATATTTATTTTGTAAAGTTTGTACCACAGACGAAGCGCGCAAAGCGCTTAAATCCCAATTATTCCGGATGTTTTTTGAAGTGATCGGTACGTTATCCGTATTACCTTCAATCAACACATCATAATTGTTATAGTCTTTAATGATTTTGGCGATTTTGTTCAGCGTTTCTCCAGCCTGATCAGACATTTCGTAACTGCCGGATTTATACAACATATTGTCGGAAAGTGAAATGTAAACCACACCTTTCAACACCTGTACATCCACATCTTTCATCTCACTCTGACTCAAAGACCGGGTTAAATTATTGGTCAACACCATGTTAAGCGAATCACTTTTATTTTTGGCATTTACCAATTGTTTGATGTACTGGTTAGAGCTATTTACCTGATCAACCAGTTTAGAAATGTTAACATTACCCTGGCTACTGGTATTCAAAGCCTTACTTAAAGCATCTTGCAATGATTTTGAATTTGCTTTTTCGGAAGCTAGTTGTTCTTCCAAACTGGCAACGCGATTGGTTAATACAGCTACATTTCGCTCGCTGAGTAAATATTTACCGTTTAAATCTTTAGTGTTGTTTTGCAACTGATCATAACTTTTTTGTAGATCCTGATACTTTTTAGTGCTGACACAGCTTTGCGCCGATATAGCAACGATTAACAGTACCGGAAAAAATCGGTTTAATTTCATGGGCTTGTAGTTTAGATTGAAATAAAAGAACGGTTTTTAACTGAATTAATGACAAAAAGTTTCTTAGCGCAGGAAAAAGTGAATGCGTGATGCTTTTGTATTAAGTAGTTAAATACTTCTTTTATCGGGTAAAAATTGGTAATTTAAAAGGGAAAGTACAAATCATCCAGAACAGGAAACCGTTACAAATTTATTTTCGAAATAGAATTGTTTTTAAGCCACTCCTGCACTGTTTCTAAAGTTTACTCATCAGTTAGGATTGGGTTATTAACCGAATTATTAAGCTGATAACCGTTAAATTCTAAAAACAACAAACAAACATCTAAGCCGGTACGCTTGTTTCCATCAGTAAAAACGTGGTTAGAAATAATATTGAAAAGGTAATACTGGCTTTTTGATAAATTTGAGGATAGATAGCTTCGCCAAATAGTTCAGCGTCAACGATATCTACTAAATAATCCAAAGAACTTTCATTCAAAAAATTGTAAGGCGGAACGAAATTTCCTCCAAACCTTGAAACATTGTTTTTATTCAAGAAAACAACTTCTTCTTTTTTAAGCAGGCGCATTAAGCAAGCGCTTTATAGGTATCTTCATATTTTTGATGAAAAAGAGAAATCCTGTCTAAGATTTCTTTTTCATTGAATAAAGATTTTTGAATTTCTTCCTGAACTACTCTTCGGTCTTCAGGTTTTAAGTTTAAGGTAATTTCTAAAACTTCTTCTACTGTATAGATGTGTTGCAAATCCATAATTATAAATTGATAAAGTAAATTTAACGAGATTATCATTTAAAACTGATTAGATTTATTTAATCTCTTGTATATACTTCTTTTATCACCTAAAATTCTTTTCCCTCAAACCCTTGATAATCAAAATTAAACTTGTTACTTTTGCAGTCCTTTTAACATAAGGAAAATACTGTAAACATTTAAAAGCAAAAATGCCTACTATTCAGCAATTAGTTAGAAAAGGTAGAGTAGCTATGGTTGACAAGAGTAAGTCACCAGCGTTGGACAGCTGTCCACAGCGAAGAGGTGTGTGCACACGTGTGTACACCACTACCCCTAAAAAACCAAACTCAGCCATGCGTAAAGTTGCCCGTGTCCGTTTAACCAACGGCAAAGAGGTAAATGCGTATATCCCAGGTGAAGGCCATAACCTGCAGGAACACTCGATCGTTTTGATTCGTGGTGGTCGTGTTAAAGATTTACCAGGCGTTCGTTATCACATCATCCGTGGTGCGTTGGATACTTCAGGTGTTGCTGGCCGTAATCAACGTCGTTCTAAATACGGAACGAAACGTCCTAAACCAGGACAAGCAGCTGCTCCGGCTAAAGGTGCACCAGCTAAGAAAAAGAAATAATTCAAGGAGGATAGCAACAAATGAGAAAGTCGAAACCAAAAAAGAGAATTATCCTTCCTGATCCAAAGTTCAATGATACTTTGGTTACCAGGTTTGTAAATAACATGATGTATGACGGTAAAAAATCTACCGCTTATGCAATTTTTTATGATGCTGTTGAACTGGTAGAAAAAAGAACTAGCGAAAGCGGTTTGGATACCTGGAAAAAAGCATTGAACAATGTAATGCCAGCTGTAGAAGTTAAATCCCGCCGTGTTGGTGGTGCTAACTTCCAGGTGCCTACAGAAGTTCGTCCGGAGCGTAAAATTGCTTTGGGCATGAAATGGTTGATCAGCTATTCACGTCGTCGTGGAGAAAAAACGATGATGGAAAAATTAGCCGGTGAAATCATTTCTGCTGCAAAAGGCGAAGGTTCTGCAGTGAAAAAGAAAGAAGATACGCACAAAATGGCTGAGGCTAATAAAGCGTTTTCTCACTTCCGTTTCTAGTTTAAATTTGAGCGGAGAGCGGAGATTAACGAGTGACTGTAATGTTCCGCTCTTTAATCTCCGCTCTCCGTTCTAAAAAATAAAAACATGTCAAGAGATTTAAAATATACAAGAAACATTGGTATTGCCGCGCACATTGATGCTGGTAAAACCACTACTACCGAGCGTATTTTGTACTACTCTGGTGTTAGTCATAAAATTGGTGAAGTGCATGAAGGTGCGGCAACAATGGATTGGATGGCGCAAGAGCAGGAGCGTGGTATCACCATTACTTCAGCTGCTACAACGGTAGATTGGAAATACAGAGGACAAACCTATCACATCAATATCATTGATACACCAGGACACGTTGATTTTACTGTTGAAGTAAATCGTTCGTTACGGGTATTGGATGGTTTGGTTTTCTTGTTTTCTGCGGTTGATGGTGTTGAGCCACAATCAGAAACCAACTGGAGATTAGCTAACAATTATAATGTTGCCCGTATCGGTTTCGTTAACAAAATGGATCGTTCTGGTGCTGACTTTTTAAAAGTTGTTAAACAGGTAAAAACAATGTTAGGCAGTAACGCCGTGCCATTGCAATTGCCAATCGGCGCTGAAGAAGGTTTTAAAGGCGTAATCGATTTAATCAATTTCCGTGGTATTGTTTGGAATGAGCACGATAAAGGGATGACTTTTACTGAAGTTCCTATTCCTGTGGATATGGTGGAAGAAGCAACTGAATGGAGAGAAAAACTGCTTGAATCTGTAGCGGAATATGATGAAACATTGATGGAGAAATTCTTCGATGCACCAGAAACCATTACAGAGCGTGAAGTTTTAGATGCTTTGCGTCAGGCTGTTTTGGATGCTAAAATTGTTCCGATGGTTTGCGGTTCATCTTTCAAAAATAAAGGTGTACAAACCATGTTGGATTATGTGATGGAATTATTGCCATCTCCAATGGATGTAGAAGGTATCATCGGTACAAATCCAGACACAGGCGAAGAAGTATTGCGTAAACCAGATGTTAAAGAACCATTTGCAGCATTAGCTTTTAAAATTGCAACTGACCCGTTTGTTGGTCGTTTGTGTTTTATCCGTGTTTACTCTGGTAATCTGGAAGCTGGTTCATACGTACACAACATGCGCTCTGATAACAAAGAACGTATTTCCCGTATCTTCCAAATGCACGCTAACAAGCAAAATCCGATTCCAAATGTTGGAGCAGGAGATATTGCTGCGGTAGTTGGTTTTAAAGATATTAAAACTGGTGATACGCTTTGTGATGAAAAATTCCCGATCATTCTGGAGTCTATGAATTTCCCTGAGCCGGTTATTGGTTTAGCTATCGAGCCTAAAACTCAGGCTGACGTAGATAAATTAGGTATGGCTTTAGGTAAACTGACTGAAGAAGATCCAACTTTCCGTGTAAATACAGATGAAGAAACCGGTCAGACTGTAATTTCAGGTATGGGCGAGCTTCACTTGGATATCATCATGGATCGTTTGAAACGTGAGTTTAAAGTTGAAGTTAACCAAGGTGCGCCACAGGTTTCTTACAAAGAAGCAATTACTGGTACAACCCAACATCGTGAAACTTATAAGAAACAAACTGGTGGTCGTGGTAAATTTGCTGATATTCAGATCATCATTTCTCCAAATGACGAAGGTAAAACTGGTTTACAGTTTGTGAATGAAATTTCCGGTGGTTCTATTCCGCGTGAGTTTATTCCATCTGTAGAAAAAGGTTTTGCTGCGGCAATGGCAAATGGTGTATTGGCAGGTTATCCGTTGCAGGATATGAAAGTTCGTTTAATTGATGGCTCTTTCCACGCAGTCGATTCAGATGCTTTATCTTTTGAGATTTGCGCACGTTCTGCTTATCGCGAAGCTTTACCAAAATGTAAACCAGTATTGCTGGAGCCGATCATGAAGATTGAAATCCTGACTCCGGAAGAAAACATGGGTGATGTGATTGGTGATATGAACCGTCGTCGTGGGCAGCTTTTAGGTATGGATTCTCGTGCAGGTGCACAAGTAATCAAAGCTACTGTCCCACTTTCTGAAATGTTTGGTTATGTAACACAATTGCGTACCATTACTTCCGGCCGTGCAACTTCTACGATGGAGTTTGATCATTACGAACCAGCTCCTCGTAACGTACAGGAAGAAGTAGTTGCCAAATCAAAAGGAAAAGCACACGCCTAATTTAGGTGCTAAAAACAGTATCAGCATAAATAAACTTATTGTATAACCGTAACTAATAGCTCTTACGGTTATACTTTACAAATAAATAAAATGAGCCAAAGAATCAGAATCAAACTAAAATCTTACGATTACAATCTGGTAGATAAATCTGCTGAAAAAATCGTGAAAACTGTAAAGCCAACCGGTGCTGTTGTTAGCGGACCGCTTCCTTTACCAACTGAAAAAAGAATTTTTACAGTTTTGCGTTCACCACACGTAAACAAAAAAGCAAGAGAGCAATTCCAATTATGTTCTTACAAACGCTTGCTGGATATTTACAGCTCGAACTCTAAAACAGTAGATGCGTTGATGAAACTGGAATTGCCAAGTGGCGTTGAAGTTGAAATCAAAGTATAACTATACTTTTTTTATCTATAAAAAAAGATCGTTCCGAAAGAAACGATCTTTTTTTGTTTTTCACCAATTTTTACCCGATAAAAACAGCATCATCAATATTCCGGATTACCGGTAATTTCCTCCAGCTTATTTCTTACCGTTTGCAAATCACGAGACATTTTTTTCTCTTTTTCGTTGGCTTTAGTTTTATAACCTTTGTATTCTTCCTCCAAATCATTATAAAGTTTGGTGCGATAATGAGCTTCACGGCGCGCACTTCCTGAAAGAAAAATTACTGCGGCAGCCAAAGCACCTAAAGCAATAACCAAGCCCCACATAATCGTATTATAAGTGGCTTTGGCAACCGGCATTCCTAAAAAACTAATACTGTTAGCTTGTGCATTGGTCTCGTTCAGGCTCTGTTCTTTGCTGTTTACATCCGTTTGTAAAGTGGTCAGGTTTTTAGTTTGAGCTAATAACTTATTTTTGATTGCAGCTAGATTTGTACGCTGAATCCTTAACGAATCCTGCACACTTTTATAAAATGTGGCAATCATCGGCTGCTGATAATGATACACTTTACTCATGATAAACTGGTACTGTCCGCCGATACTTTTGTCTGTACTAACCGCAATTTGTCCAGTTACAGGCTGCGGAATCTGATTTACCGGATTTACTTTAACGGGAAGTTTTTTGAATGTTGAAACTGGCTTAGCCCTGCTTCTAATTGTATCCTGGGCATAAGTAACTGATAAAAAGGCAGATAAAATAATTGCCTGAGATAAACGCAATGCTGTTTTTAGGTGCATAAAAGAAGCTTTTGGTGGATAGTAAATTTTTTATTTCTGCTGCCAGTATAATAATTTTCTGCGAACGATTGCAAACGAATATAGCAATCATCTTAAAATATATTAATAATTATCTTCGCCGCATGGTTATCGGAATTATTGGTTTAGGCGATATGGGCAAATTGTATGCAAAAGCTTTTGCCCAAAAAGGTTTAGAAGTTTGCGGAAGCGATTTGCCATATCATTTTGAAGCTTTATGTGAAGAACTGGAACCCTATCAAATTAAAGTATATCAGGATGGGAGAGAGACAGCACAAAACAGCGACATCCTGATTTTTTCTGTTGAAACTGATCGGATAAAAGAAGTAGTGGCACGATACGGGCCATACACCAAATCAAACGCAATTGTAGCCGGACAAACTTCTGTAAAACATCCGGAAATTGCCGCATTTGAAGAATTTTTGCCAATTGATACACATATTATCACGATACATCCTTTACACGGACCAGGTTTTGAACCAAAAGGACAAAAGCTGGTTGTAATTCCACATCGCTGTGATCCCAAAACATATCAAATAATGCTTGATACGTTGACTGTGCTGGGAGCAGATTTGGTAGAAATGAAAGATTATCACCAGCATGATAAAATTGTTGCTGATACACAGGCAGTTACGCATGTAGGTTTTGAAAGTATGGGAACAGCCTGTGCCACCGCTGGATTTTTTCCCTGGGAAAGTGCGGCTTATATTGGTGGCATTGATAACGTCAAAATTCTGATCATGCTCCGTATTTTTAGTTATAAAGCTCACGTTTACGCAGGTTTGGCTATTTTAAATCCTTATGCCAAGCAACAGGTAAAGCAATATGCACTATCAGAATCAGAATTGTTTAAGCTGATGATTCAGGAAGATGAAAAAGAGTTGCGTAAACGATTGTATGAAGCACGGGATTTCGTTTTTCATGAAAGCCGAAAACCAATTTTGCTGGATGATGCTATTATGAAAGAATTTTCGTTGTCCGGAGATTCCTCACTACGGAAACCCAATTCTCATTTAAGTATTTTGAGCATGGTAGATGCTTGGAATAAATTACAAGTAAATCCTTATGATAATTTGATTTGTCAAACACCTCCATTTCGTTTACGACTTGGGATTGCAGAATATTTATTTAAAAATGAAGCTTTACTTGAAGAATCCATAGAAACTGCCTTATATGACAAATCAATCCGAGGCGATGATTTAGAGTTTCATTCTGCTGTAAGAGACTGGTCTGCGATTATTAACTATGGCGATATAGAAGGATACAAACTTCATTTTAATCATACACAGAATTTTTTTAAAGACCGTTTGGAACACGGCAGAAATCAAAGTGCAGAAATGATTAAAAGATTGATGAAAGACTAAAATTTATGTATGCTTCTTTTATCGGTATAAAAGTGTAATTGTATAACCTCATTAATTTTACTTACTAAAAGAAGCATTTTGCTGGTTAGCATATAGCATAAAAATTAAATGAAATATTATAAAAATATATTTCTTAACTATTTGATAATTAATCAAACATTGCTATCTTTGCCGTCCCGAAAAGGGAGATAAGTCTTGAACGAAGCCCTACTGCTTCGATGGACTAATTAACTTAATATAGAAAATGTCAGGAATTATTGGTAAAAAAGTAGGAATGACCAGCATTTTCGATGAAACAGGGAAGAATATACCTTGTACAGTAATCGAAGCTGGCCCCTGTGTGGTTACACAGGTTAGATCTGTGGAAACAGATGGATATGCTGCTGTTCAGTTGGCATATGATGAGAAGAAGGAAAAAAACACTTCTGGTCCGATGAAAGGCCATTTCTCTAAAGCAGGTACTACTCCAAAGAAAAAGCTTGTTGAATTTAAAACTTTTACAGATCAAAAAGCATTAGGCGACACTATTACTGTTGAACTTTTTGTAGCCGGAGACTTTGTTGATGTTGTTGGAACTTCAAAAGGTAAAGGTTTTCAAGGGGTCGTAAAACGTCATGGTTTTGGTGGTGTGGGTATGCAAACCCACGGTCAGCATAATCGTCTAAGGGCGCCTGGTTCTTTGGGAGCTTCTTCATGGCCTTCACGTGTATTCAAAGGTATGCGTATGGCTGGGCAAACTGGAAATAGTCGTGTTAAAGTTCAAAATTTAGAAGTTTTGAAAGTTTACACAGAGCAGAATTTATTGGTAGTAAAAGGTTCTATACCTGGTGCTAAAGGTTCATTCGTAATCATCGACAAGTAATGGAAGTAGTAGTAGTAAATGTTTCAGGACAAGAAACTGGTGCCAAGGTGCAGCTTCCTGATTCGGTATTTGGTGTAGAGCCAAATGATCATGCCATTTATTTGGATGTAAAACAGTACTTGGCCAATCAGCGTCAGGGTACACATAAATCAAAACAACGTAACGAAATTGCTGGTTCAACCCGCAAATTACATAAACAAAAAGGAACGGGTGGTGCCCGTGCAGGTAGTGTTAAATCACCTTTGTTTAATGGTGGTGGTCGCGTTTTCGGTCCACAACCACGTGATTATAGTTTTAAACTGAACAAAAAATTAAAGTCATTAGCACGTAAGTCTGCTTTATCATATAAAGCTAAAGACAATCATATCGTTGTTTTAGAAGATTTTAGTTTTGATTCTGTAAAAACTAAAAACTATATCAATTTAGTTGCAGGTTTAAATTTTGCTGATGAAAAAACTTTATTGGTTTTGCCAGTAGCGAATAACAATATTTATTTATCAAGCAGAAACCTTAAAAAAGCAAAAGTTATTACTGCTGATCAGTTAAACACTTATGATGTGTTAAATGCTGGCAGACTTTTGTTAACTGCAAGTTCTGTTAAAACTCTGGAGGAAGCATTCGCTAAGTAATATGGAAATTTTAAAGAAACCCTTACTTACTGAAAAAGTAACGTTGCTTACAGAAAAGCTAAATCGTTATGCTTTTAAAGTTGATCCACGTGCTAACAAAATCCAGATAAAAGGAGCAGTTGAAGCAATGTATGGTGTTAATGTTAAAGCAGTAAACACAATGAAATATGCTGGTAAATTAAAAAGTCGTAATACTAAAGCAGGTTCTGTTTCTGGTAGACCTTCTAAATACAAAAAAGCTATTATTACTTTGAAAGACGGCGAAACGATTGATTTTTACAGTAACAATATCTAATTAAGAAAATGGCAGTTAAAAGATTTAAACCGGTTACCCCAGGTACCCGATTCAGAGTTGGAGGCGATTATTCGGATATTACGACTAATGTTCCTGAAAAATCATTGGTTGTTTCTCACAAAAAATCTGGTGGTCGTAACCATTCCGGTAAAATGACAATCAGAAATGTGGGTGGTGGTCATAAAAAATCATATCGTTTGATTGATTTCAAACGCAACAAATTTGATATTCCAGCTACTGTAGCTACAATTGAATATGATCCTAACAGATCAGCGCGTATTGTTTTGCTAAATTATGTTGATGGGGAGAAAAGATATATGCTTGCACCGGAAGGCATCCAAGTTGGCCAGGTTGTTCTCTCAGGAGATGCTGTTGCACCAGAAGTTGGAAATACACTGCCTTTAAAAAGCATTCCTTTAGGGTCTATTATTCATAACATTGAGTTAAATCCTGGTCAGGGTGGTATCATTGCAAGATCAGCTGGAACGTATGCACAATTATCTGCACGTGATGGAAAATATGCAATTATCAAATTGCCCTCAGGAGAAACTAGAATGATTTTGTCTACTTGTTTAGCAACTATCGGAACAGTTTCTAACTCTGAAAAAGCAAATGAAGTTTTAGGTAAAGCCGGTCGTAAACGTTGGTTAGGTCGTCGTCCAAGAGTTCGCGGTGTTGCTATGAACCCAGTAGATCACCCTATGGGTGGTGGTGAAGGTCGGGCTTCCGGTGGACATCCGCGCTCCAGAAAAGGTTTGCTGGCTAAAGGCTTTAAAACTCGTGATAAAAAGAAATCATCCGATCGTTACATCATTGAAAGAAGGAAAAAATAATGGCACGTTCAATTAAAAAAGGACCATATATTGATCATAACTTGGAAAGAAAAGTTCTTACCTTGAATGATACCAATAAAAAATCAGTTGTAAAAACCTGGTCACGCCGATCAATGATTTCTCCGGATTTCGTTGGTCATACTTTTGCAGTACATAACGGTAATAAATTTATTCCTGTTTATGTTACAGAAAACATGGTTGGACATAAGCTAGGAGAATTTTCTCCAACACGTACCTTTAGAGGTCACTCTGAAAAGAAAAAATAACGGGTAATGGAAGCAACAACAAAAATTAAAAAATCTGTCTTAATCAGACAACGCAAAGAGCAAGAAAAAGCTCAGCTAGGCGGTGCTTCTGCTGCTAAGTTACAAAACTGTCCAACCTCTCCAAGAAAGATGCGTTTAGTAGTTGATCTGATCAGAGGAGAAAATGTAGAAAAAGCTTTATACATTTTAAAATATACCAATAAAGAAGCAGCTATCAGGGTTGAAAAACTTTTATTGTCTGCAATCAAAAACTGGGAATTAAAAAACGAAGGCAAACGGGTAGAAGATAATGCTCTTTTTGTAAAGGAAATTTCAGTAGGTGGTGGTCGCCAGTTGAAAAGATTGCGCCCTGCACCACAAGGAAGAGGTTATCGAATAAGAAAGCGTTCTAACCACGTAACTTTAATAGTAGATTCAAAAAATGATAACATATAATTTGTAATGGGACAAAAAGCACATCCAATAGGTAACAGGTTAGGAATCATCAGAGGATGGGATTCTAATTGGTTCGGTGGCAATAATTACTCCGACAAATTAGTGGAAGATGAAAAAATCCGCAAATATCTTTCTGTACGTATCTCAAAAGGTGGCGTAGCTAAAGTTGTTATTGAACGTACTTTAAAACGTATTACTGTTACAATTCACACGGCTCGTCCCGGAATTGTTATTGGTAAAGGTGGACAGGAAGTTGATAAAATTAAAGAAGAGCTTAAAAAGCTTACTAAAAAGGATATACAAATCAATATTTTTGAAATTAAACGTCCTGAACTTGATGCTCAACTAGTAGCAGAAGGTGTAGCAAAGCAATTGGAAGCACGTATCTCTTTCCGTAGAGCAATGAAAACTACGATCGCATCTACGATGCGTATGGGAGCAGAAGGAATCAAAATTATGTGTTCTGGTCGTTTAGGCGGTGCTGAAATGGCTCGTACTGAACAATATAAAGAAGGTAGGATTCCTTTGCATACTTTTCGTGCTGATATTGATTATGCTTTAGGGGAGGCTCTTACTACTTATGGTAAAATAGGTGTTAAAGTTTGGATTTGTAAAGGTGAAGTTTACGGTAAACGTGATCTTTCTCCAAACATTGGTGCTAACACGGGTACAAATACTAAGGGTGGTCGTCCGGAAGGTACCCCAGCTTATGGAGACCGTGATCGTGGTGGAGATCGCAGAAATTCTGGTGGTGGAGATCGTAGAAATAATGACAGAAGATCACCTGGTGGAAATAACAATGGCCCAAGAGGCGGTGGTAATCCCAACCAGAGAAGCGGTGGCGGTGCAGCTGGCGCAAAGAGAAGATAATTATAATTAGAACAAGTTAGGTTTTACTTAATAGTATAAGTTTAAGATAATGCTACAGCCCAAAAGAACTAAATTTAGGAAAATGCAAAAAGGCAGAATGAAAGGTGTTGCCACTCGTGGTGCAGAACTTTCGTTTGGATCATTTGGAATCAAGTCTTTGGAGCCAGCCTGGATCACAAGTCGTCAAATAGAATCTGCCCGTATTGCTGTTACCCGTTTTATGAAACGTGAAGGACAGGTGTGGATCAGAATTTTCCCTGATAAACCAGTAACAAAAAAACCCGCCGAAGTACGTATGGGTAAAGGTAAAGGGGCCCCGGAATATTGGGTAGCGGTTGTTAACCCTGGTCGAATCATATTTGAAGCAGAAGGTGTGTCTTTAGAAACTGCAAAAGAAGCAATGCGTTTGGCAGCACAAAAGTTGCCTGTACAAACTAAGTTTGTGGTAAGAAGAGACTACGTAGAAGCAGAATAATTAATTAATAAAATTGAATCCTGAAAGCACAGGCTCTTCAAGTGTAATCATAATAAAATGAAGAATTCAGAGATTTTAGAATTGTCAACCGAAGACCTTTCTACGCGTTTAGCGGAAGAAAAAGCAGGTTTGACTAAATTAAAATTTGCGCACACAGTTTCTGCTATTGAAAATCCTTCCCGTATTGCTAAAATCAAGAAAGATATAGCTCGTTTAAATACCGAAATTACCAAGCGCAAAACGACGTCAGCTTCTGAAACAATTTAATTATTAAAATTAAAATGGAAAGAAATTTAAGAAAAACAAGAACTGGATTGGTTGTATCTAACAAGATGGATAAATCAATTGTTGTTTCCGTTGAGCGTAAGGTAAAACATCCGATCTACGGTAAATTCGTGAAAAAAACTGCTAAGTTTATGGCTCATGATGAAGCAAATACTTGTGGTATAGGAGATACAGTGACCATTATGGAAACCCGTCCTCTTAGTAAAAATAAAAATTGGAGATTGGTTCAAATCGTAGAAAAAGCTAAATAATGGTACAGCAAGAATCAAGGTTAAACGTAGCTGATAATAGCGGTGCTAAAGAAGTACTCGTGATTCGGGTACTTGGCGGAACTGGTAAAAGATATGCTTCTCTAGGAGATAAGATTGTCGTAACCGTTAAAAGTGCATTACCATCTGGTAATGTAAAGAAAGGTACTGTTTCAAAAGCAGTTGTTGTTAGAACCAGTAAGGAAGTTAGAAGAAAAGATGGTTCATATATTCGTTTCGATGATAATGCGGCTGTTCTTTTGAATAATCAAGATGAGCCAAGAGGTACTCGTATCTTCGGTCCAGTAGCTAGAGAACTTCGGGAAAAACAATTCATGAAGATTGTATCATTAGCACCAGAAGTATTATAACATGGAAAAGAAAAGTAACTCACAGATCAAATTCAAACTCCGTAAAGGTGATCTGGTAAAAGTGATTGCAGGTGATTCAAAAGGTACTCAAGGTAAAATTACTGAGGTTATTTTGAGTAAAAACCGTGCTTTGGTTGAAGGTGCTAATATGGTTACCAAACATACTAAACCTAACGCAGCGAATCCTAACGGAGGAATTGTTAAAAAAGAAGCTCCTATTCATATTTCAAATCTTGCATTTATCGATCCTAAGAGTGGTAACACTACCCGTATAGGAAAGAAAAAGGGTGAGAATGGCAAATCTGTAAGAGTATCTAAAAAATCTGGAGAGGAAATTAAATAATGGCTTACGTACCAAGATTAAAATCACAATATAAAGACAACATTCGCAACTCACTGAAAGATAAATTTCAGTATAAAAGTGTAATGCAAGTTCCTAAATTGGAAAAAATTGCCATCAATCAAGGGGTTGGTGCTGCTACTACTGACAAAAAACTGATTGAAACTGCAATCACTGAGATGACTACAATTACAGGTCAACAAGCTGTGGCATCAAAGTCAAAAAAGGATATTTCAAACTTTAAATTACGTAAGGGTATGCCAGTTGGTGTACGTGTTACTTTACGTGATAATTATATGTATGAATTCTTAGATCGTTTAATTTCTGTAGCTTTACCACGTATCCGTGATTTTAAAGGAATTAACGATAAGGGGTTCGATGGAAAAGGTAATTACACTTTAGGCATTACTGAACAGATCATTTTCCCAGAAATCAATATTGACAAAATCAATAAGATTATGGGGATGGATATTACATTTGTAACATCCGCAAAAAATGATATTGAAGCTTTAGAACTTTTGAAATCATTTGGACTACCGTTTAAAAATCAAAACAATCAACAACCACAATAATGGCTAAAGAAGGTGTAAAGGCTCGTGATGTTAAACGTGCTAAAGCTGTTGCTAAATATGCAGAAAAAAGAGCTGAGTTGAAAGCTGCTGGTGATTACGTTGGGTTAGACAAATTACCTAAAAACGCTTCTCCAGTTCGTCAACATAATCGGTGTAAATTAACTGGTCGCCCTAGAGGTTATATGCGTCAGTTTGGTATTTCAAGGGTTAATTTCCGTGAGATGGCTTTAGCGGGAAAAATTCCGGGTATAAAAAAAGCAAGTTGGTAATCGAATTTTAGTTGATAAAAGAAGCATACTGTTTTTAGCACAGTAAAATAGAATTGATAATAGGTCAGCAGGAAAGCCCTGTCAGATACCACTATCATAAATTAAGTTTTAAAATGAATACAGATCCAATTGCAGATTATCTTACCAGGGTAAGAAATGCAATCAAAGCTAACCATCGGGTTGTCGAAATTCCTTCATCCAACCTAAAGAAGGAAATTACAAAGGTTCTTTTTGATAAAGGTTATATCGCGAACTACAAATTTGAAGATACGGCGCCTCAAGGAATTATTAAAGTAGCCTTAAAGTACAATCCGGTTACAAAAATTTCTGCTATTCGTGATTTGTCACGCATCAGCAGACCAGGATTGAGAAGATACGCAGGTGTTGAAACTATGCCTCGTGTGCTGAATGGTTTAGGTATCGCTATATTATCTACTTCCAAAGGTGTAATGACTGATAAGGAAGCTAAAGTGAATAATATTGGTGGAGAAGTTTTGTGTTACGTTTATTAATCGGAAGTATAAATTATGTCTAGAGTAGGAAAAGCCCCTGTTACATTACCTGGCGGTGTTACAGTTTCTGTATCAGATGATAATCTGGTTACTATAAAAGGTCCAAAAGGATTATTAGTTCAGCAAGTTGATAATGATATCAAAGTTGTACATGATAATGGACAAATTTTGGTTACACGTCCTTCTGAACAAAAGCGTCACAAAGCCTTACATGGTTTATATCGCTCTTTAGTAAATAACATGGTTATTGGTGTAACTGAAGGCTACAAGTTGGAACAAGAATTAGTTGGCGTAGGATATAGAGCTACTAACACTGGTAACACTTTAGATTTGGTGTTGGGTTACTCTCACCATTACGTTTTTGAATTGCCAAAAGAAATTAAAGTTACAACGACTGCTGAAAAAGGTAAGAATCCAACTATTATTTTGGAATCAATTGACAAACAGTTGTTGGGTCAGGTTGCAGCTAAAATTCGTTCTCTGAGAACTCCTGAGCCATATAAAGGTAAAGGTATTAAGTTTGTAGGTGAACAATTAAGAAGAAAAGCAGGTAAATCTGCATCAAAAAAATAACTTATGTTAGGTAAATTATCAAGGAGAGACAGAATTAAGAAAGGGATAAGAAAAACTCTTTCTGGTTCAACTGAACGTCCGCGTTTATCAGTATTTAGAAGTAATAAAGGTATATATGCACAAGTTATCGACGATTTGTCTGGAAAAACTATAGTATCTGCATCTTCATTATCAAAAGAATTTACGGTAGAAGGATCTAAATCTGATCAGTCTGTTGCTGTTGGTAAAATGCTTGCAGAAAAAGCAATTGCCGCCGGTATTAAAGAAGTAGTATTTGATCGTAATGGATATTTGTATCATGGCCGGATCAAATCATTAGCCGAGGGTGCGCGTGAAGGTGGTTTAATATTTTAATTCAATCAGCAATGTCAACTATAAATATAAAGAGAGTTAAATCCAGCGAGATTGAATTAAAAGATCGCTTAGTAAGTATTCAACGCGTGGCTAAAGTAACTAAAGGTGGTCGTACTTTTAGTTTTTCAGCTATTGTTGTTGTTGGAGATGAAAACGGAATAGTAGGTTACGGTTTAGGTAAAGCAAAAGAAGTAACTGAAGCGATTGCTAAAGGCATCGACGATGCTAAGAAGAATCTTGTTAAAGTTCCAATTATTAATGCTTCAATCCCACATGAACAAATTGGAAAATTCTCAGGAGGATTCGTTTTTATTAAGCCCGCTGCGGTTGGTACTGGGGTAATTGCTGGTGGAGCAATGCGAGCAGTATTAGAATCTGCTGGAGTACATAATGTTTTAGCAAAATCTAAAGGTTCATCAAATCCACATAACGTTGTTAAAGCTACTGTTTCGGCATTATCTCAATTACGTGATGCTTATACTGTTGCTCAGCAACGTGGAATAGAAGTAGGAAAAGTTTTTAACGGATAATACGATAATGGCTAAAATTAAAATCACACAAGTTAAAAGCGTTATAGATAGAAGTGAACGCCAGAAACTAACTATGAAGGCTTTAGGCTTGAAAAAAATAAGTCAAAGTGTGGAAGTAGAAGCGAACTCATCTATTATTGGTATGGTCAGGGCAGTTAATCATTTAGTAGCCGTAGAAAATATTTAATATTATGAATTTAAGTAATTTAAAACCAGCATATGGTTCAACTAAAACGCGTAAAAGAATTGGTAGAGGTACCGGTTCTGGTCGTGGTGGAACTTCAACGCGTGGCCATAAAGGAGCGGGGTCTCGTTCAGGAACTTCGGCTAAAATAGGTTTTGAAGGTGGACAAATGCCTTTACAACGTCGTGTTCCTAAAGTGGGTTTTAAAAATCCTAACCGTAAAGAATATGTTGGTATCAATTTGGATATTCTTCAGGAACTAGTTGAAAAATATAATTTGTCATCAATTGATTTTGATGCTTTAAAATTACATGGTCTTGTTTCAAGAAATGATCTAATTAAAATTTTAGGTCGTGGCGAATTAAAAGCTAAATTAGAAGTAAAAGCTAATGCTTTTACAGCAACAGCTCAACAAGCCATTGAGTCAATAGGTGGATCGATTGTTAAGTTATAAATTTTAATGAAGAAATTCTTTAATACCTTAGCCAACATTTGGAAAATTGAAGATTTAAGAGTGCGTATAATAAACACACTCTTATTTCTATTGATATATCGTATAGGTTCTTTTATTGCAATTCCTGGTGTAGATGCAAATGCAATTGATTCTCAAAAATCCCGAGAAGGGATATTGGGATTATTAAATATGTTTGCTGGAGGTTCTTTTTCAAGGTCTTCAATTTTTGCATTAGGGGTGATGCCTTATATTTCTGCTTCAATTGTGATGCAGCTATTGGGTATTGCAGTGCCTTATTTCCAAAAGCTTCAAAAAGAAGGGGAAAGTGGTAGAAACAAAATTAATCAGTGGACTCGTTATTTGACAATTTTTATAACTGCTTTACAGGCTATAGGATATGTAAAATCTCAAATTCCTGTTGAAGCAAAATTATTTTCAGAACCATTGTTTACTATTTCTTCCATATTTGTTTTAACAGCTGGAACCCTGTTTGTAATGTGGTTAGGAGAAAAGATCACAGATAAAGGTATTGGTAATGGAATTTCTTTAATTATAATGGTGGGTATTATTGCTCAATTACCTTTTGGCATTTTTTCGGAGTTTACTTCAAGAATAAGCGGAAATGGTGGACCCATTGCTTTCCTTATTGAAATAGTTGCGCTAGTTGCTGTTGTAATGTTTACTATTTTAATTGTTCAAGGTACCCGAAAAATAGCTGTTCAGTACGCTAAACGTATTGTTGGCAATAAGCAATATGGTGGTATTAGACAATATATTCCATTAAAGGTAACGGCAGCTGGTGTAATGCCAATTATTTTTGCTCAGGCATTAATGTTTATCCCTGCAACTATTGGATCTTTTTTCCCAAATTCTGCTTCTAATGGTTTTTTAATGGCGATTTCTGATTATACTTCTTTTACCCACAATATTATTTTTGCTATTTTAATTATTCTGTTTACTTATTTCTATACTGCTATTACGGTTAACCCGAATCAAATGGCAGATGATATGAAAAAAAACCAAGGATTTATACCAGGCGTTAAACCTGGTGCTTCAACTTCAGAATATATTGATGCAGTAATTTCAAGAATTACACTTCCAGGTTCTATATTTTTAGCAATAGTTGCTATAATACCTGCAATTGCCTCTAAATTAGGGGTTAATAGTCAGTTTTCTAGATTTTTTGGAGGAACTTCATTAATAATTTTAGTAGGTGTCGTCTTAGATACTTTGCAACAGATTGAAAGTCATTTATTGATGCGTCATTATGATGGATTGATGAAAACAGGTCGTATAACAGGTCGTACTTCTATTCCGGTTGCAGCAGGTACTACACCTCCAGCAATCTGATCTTGGATAGTAAGGTATGTCATCTAAAATCAATTATAGAAGTCAGGAAGAAATAGAATTAATAAGACTTAGTTGTCAATTAGTTTCCAAAACTTTAGGCGAAATTGCTAAACTGATCGAACCAGGTGTGAAAACAATAGAGCTTAATCATAGAGCAGAAACTTACATTCGAGATAATGGTGGTGTACCTGCATTTTTGAATTACAGTGGTTTTCCTTATTCATTATGTATCTCGCTAAATAATCAGGTAGTTCACGGTTTTCCGAGTGGCTATGAATTAACACTGGGAGATTTAGTTTCTGTAGATTGTGGTGTAGTAATGAACAAATACTATGGAGATTCTGCTTACACATTTTCAGTAGGAGAACCTAAAGAAGATCGAAAACTTTTGATGAAAATTACTCAAGAGTGTTTATATCTGGGTATCGAGAAAGCTGTGTCAGGAATGCGTGTTGGCGATGTGGGTTTTGCAGTTCAGCAGCATGCAGAAAATCATCATTTTGGTGTTGTTAAAGAACTTGTAGGCCATGGAGTTGGAACTAAACTTCACGAAAAACCTGAGGTTCCTAACTATGGTAAAAAAGGTTCGGGTATTAAGCTTGAAGAAGGAATGGTTATAGCTGTTGAACCTATGATTAATGCTGGTCGTGCCGGTGTCCGTTTTTGGGATGATGGTTGGACAGTTTCTACTTCTGATGGTAAACCTTCAGCTCATTATGAACATACGATTGCTATTCGTAAAGGTAGAGCGGATATTTTAACAACTTTTGAATACATAGAAAAAGTTTTGCAAGAAAAAATTAATAATTAACAAAAAAATAGTAATTTTGCATCCCGCTTCAAAAATAGATAATGAAGTAGAAATCAATAAAATATGGCTAAACAAGCCTCAATTGAACAAGACGGTATAATAAAAGAAGCATTATCTAATGCCATGTTTCGTGTCGAATTAGAAAACGGACATGAAATTATAGCTCATATATCTGGTAAAATGCGTATGCATTATATCAAAATTTTGCCTGGAGACAGAGTGAAATTAGAAATGAGCCCTTATGATTTAACAAAAGGCAGAATTACTTATAGATATAAATAATAAGATGAAAGTTAGAGCATCTATCAAAAAACGCAGTGCAGATTGCAAGATTATTCGTCGTAAAGGAAAACTTTACGTTATTAATAAAAAAAATCCTAAGTTTAAACAACGTCAAGGATAATTTGCTTATTAGAACTATAAATTGTTCTTATACAAAAGCTACTTATATAAACACATATGGCAAGGATTGCAGGTATTGATTTACCAAGAAACAAAAGAGGAGAAATCGGTTTAACTTATATTTTTGGAATCGGCAGATCTACAGCTCAAAATATTTTAGAACAAGCTGGCATTGATTTTAATACGAAAGTTCAGGATTGGACGGATGAACAGTTAACAGCTATTCGTGGAATCATTAACGATCAAATTAAAGTTGAAGGTTCTTTGCGTTCAGAAGTGCAGCTAAATATTAAACGGCTTATGGACATTGGTTGTTACAGAGGTACTCGTCATCGTAAAGGTTTGCCTTTGCGTGGTCAGCGTACAAAAAACAACTCTCGTACTCGTAAAGGAAAACGTAAAACCGTTGCAAACAAGAAAAAAGTTACTAAGTAATAAATATTTGTTAACAGCTTTGGTACAACATTTTATAAGCTGTTAAACATCAATTAAACCAATGGCTAAAACTAAAAAAGTTACCAAAAAACGTATTGTTGTAGTAGAGGCTGTCGGCCAAGCTCACATTAATGCTACTTTCAACAATATTATTGTTACGCTTACTAACAATAATGGACAAGCTATTTCCTGGTCATCAGCAGGAAAAATGGGCTTTAAAGGCTCTAAAAAGAATACACCTTACGCAGCTGGTCAAGCAGCTTCTGATTGTGCAAAAACTGCACATGATTTAGGATTGCGTAAAGTAGAAGTATTTGTTAAAGGTCCAGGCGCTGGTCGTGAGTCGGCGATTCGGACTTTACAAACTTCAGGCATAGAAGTAACCACAATTCGTGATATTACACCAATGCCTCATAACGGGTGTCGTCCATCTAAAAGAAGAAGAGTTTAATTAATTGATTTTAAAGCTAAGATTCAGTGCTGGTTTTACATTGATACTTTAAAAAAACAATCATGGCAAGATATACAGGACCTAAGTCCAAAATTGCAAGAAGATTCAGAGAACCAATTTTTGGGCCTGATAAAGCATTAGAAAAAAAGAATTATCCTCCAGGAATGCATGGAACCTCTAAAAGAAGAGGAAAACAATCCGAATATGCTGTTCAGTTGATGGAAAAACAGAAAGTTAAATACACTTATGGTGTATTAGAACGTCAGTTTGAAAACTTGTTTCACAAAGCTTCTTCTAAAGAAGGTATTACTGGTGAAACTTTGTTGAAATTATTAGAAGCTCGATTAGACAATGCGGTTTATCGTTTAGGAATTGCTCCAACTCGTTCTGCAGCCCGTCAATTAGTTAGCCATAAGCATATAACTGTAAATAACGAATTAGTGAATATTCCATCTTATTCTCTAAGAGCTGGTGATGTGATTGCTGTTCGTGAAAAATCAAAATCTTTAGAAACAATTACCAACACTGTTTCTGGAAGAAGAGTAAATAAATTCAGCTGGTTGGAATGGGATCCGAATAATCTTTCGGGTAAATTCTTAAGTTATCCAAGTCGTGATGAAATTCCTGAAAACATTAAGGAAAATCTGATCGTCGAGTTATACTCTAAATAATATCTTATTAAAATGTGTATAACCGTCCACAACCGGTTTTTACGTTTCAATTTTAATTAAATTAACATAACTAATCGTATATAATGGCCATATTAGCATTCCAAAAACCGGATAAGGTGATCATGCAGAAATCAAACGATTCTGACGGTACGTTTGAATTTCGTCCTTTAGAACCAGGTTTTGGCATCACAATCGGTAATGCTTTACGTCGTATTTTGCTTTCTTCGTTGGAAGGTTATGCAATTACTTCTGTTCGTTTTTCTGGCGTATCTCATGAATTTTCTACGATAAAAGGAGTAGTTGAAGATGTTACTGAAATCATCTTAAACCTGAAACAAGTTCGTTTCAAAAAAACTGGTGATTCTGGTGATTCAGAAAAGATTTTTGTAATTATCAATGGTCAGGATAGCTTTAAAGCAGGTGACATCACTAAGTTTTCTAATAACTATACTGTTTTGAATCCAGAAATGGTGATCTGTAATATGGATTCCTCTGTTACATTAGAAATCGAATTCACCGTAAATAAAGGAAGAGGATATGTTGCAAGTGAAGAAAATAAAAATGCTGATGCTTTAGTTGGTGTTATTGCAATTGACTCTATTTTCACCCCAATAAAAAATGTAAAATACGTTATTGAAAACTATCGTGTTGAGCAAAAAACGGATTACGAAAAGTTAGTATTAGATATTGCAACAGATGGTTCAATCCATCCAGAAGATGCCTTAAAAGAAGCTGCAAAAATTTTGATTCAGCATTTCATGCTTTTCTCTGATGAAAACATGATGTTAGAAGCCCAAACAAAAGAAGAAACTAAAGAAGTTGATGAAGAAATTTTGCACATGCGCAAGATTTTGAAAACTGAATTGGTTGATCTTGATCTTTCTGTAAGAGCTTTAAACTGCTTGAAAGCAGCTGATATTCGCACATTAGCAGAATTAGTATCTTATGATGTGGCTGATATGTTGAAGTTTAGAAATTTTGGTAAAAAATCATTGACAGAAATTCAGGATTTGGTTAAATCAAAAGGACTTTCTTTTGGAATGAATCTTTCTAAATTTAAATTAGACGAAGAATAATAACAATTGCATCCTGAAAAGGATCGGATTTAAATATCCTTTGGCATAATTCCGAGAGCTTGAACTAAATTTGCTCAACGGTATGCACGTGCACAACACAATAAACTATGAGACACGGAAAAAAAGTAAACCATTTAGGACGCACAGACAGCCATCGTAAAGCAATGATGGCTAACATGGCTTCTTCATTGATCTTGCACAAACGTATTACTACAACTTTAGCTAAAGCCAAAGCCTTGCGTGGATATGTTGAACCTTTATTAACTAAATCTAAAAACGATACAACACACTCTCGTCGTACTGTTTTTAGTTATTTAAAAGATAAGGAAACGGTAACTATTTTATTTAGAGAAATTGCTGAAAAAATTGCAAACCGTCCAGGTGGTTACACACGTATCGTAAAATTAGAAAACCGTTTAGGTGATAATGCTGAGATGGCAATTATCGAACTGGTTGACTACAACACTGTTTATGTAAAAGGTGATTCAACTCCTGAGAAAAAAGCCACCCGTCGTCGTGGCTCTGGTTCAAATCGTGGTAACAAAGCTGATAGTGATGTTGATTCTGCACAAGGTGGAATTGATTCTCCATTAGATCAAGCTGCACCAGCTACTTCCATCTCTGATACTGATTCTGTAGGTGAAGAATTGGCACCAGATGAAGAATTATAAAAA
>JBPBQN010000087.1:0-31391 GCA_050954865.1 Janthinobacterium lividum
TTTTTATCCGGATAAATCAGAAGAAAAATTCAATCTGTTAAATTTAAAAAACATAGATCGACTAGGCGGCAGTAAACTGCAAATCCAACTTTTGCCATTTAGCTTACAAACTCAAGTTAATTCAGACCATCCTTACGGCTGGAATGATGGATCAATGATCCCCGCTGCGGGTTTGCAAACTCAGTTATCAGCAGGCGTATATCTAAAATATGGTATTCTTTCTGTACAATTCAGGCCGGAAATAGTTGTGGCAGAAAATGCTGATTTCGAAAATTTCAACCATAACCAGTATGATGTAATCTTTGCACGGTATTATGATATTTATAATAATATTGATTTGCCGGTTCAATTTGGCTCAGGTACTTACACAAAAGCTTATTGGGGACAAAGCAGTATCAGGTTAAATTATAAGGCTGTTTCATTTGGGGTATCAACCGAAAACTTATGGTGGGGGCCTGGAATAAGAAATTCTTTGCTGATGAGTAATACTGCGCCGGGTTTTAAACATTTAACGCTTAACACTTTAAGGCCGATAAAAACAGCAATAGGTTCTTTTGAAGGGCAAGTGATTGCAGGCAGATTGGAAAATTCAAATTACGCGCCGCTGCAACCAGATCATTCTTATTTCAATACAAATTTAGATGTGCCAAAACCCAATGATTGGCGGTATTTATCGGGATTTATAGTTACTTGGCATCCTAAATGGGTTCCGGGTTTGTTTTTAGGTTATGATCAAACCTCACAAGCTTACGGTAAAACTTTGAGCGGAATCAAAGATTATCTCCCGTTTTTTTCTCCTGTAAAAACAGTATCAGCTCCAGATCAATCCATCAATCAACCAGACAAATTGAGTGCAGCTTTTATGCGTTGGGTTTGGAATGAAGAGCATGCAGAGGTTTATTTTGAATTTGGCCATTATAATAATCCTTTAAGCTTTTTGCAAACTTTACTTGCACCAGATAGAGCAAGAGCTTATATTTTTGGTTTACGTAAAATGATGCCTTTTAACGCTGCCCGAAATGAACATATTTTGATCAGTATAGAAGCAACTCAACTTCAGGAAACAAACATTAGTGATATTCTGACCGGAAAAGAGTGGTACGTTAGTCAGGGTATACGGCAGGGTTACACAAACAGAGGCGAAATAATTGGTGCCGGAATTGGCCCAGGCGCAAATTTGCAAACTTTGGATGTTAGCTGGGTACGCGGATTAAAACGATTAGGAATCCAACTGGAGCGATATGTGCACAATGACGATTTTGATTACTATGCTTTTTCTGACAGTCAGGATTACAGTAGGCATTGGGTTGATTTGAGTTTAGCTGCCAGTGGCGAATGGAATTATAAAAACCTGATTTTCAACGGTAAAATTCAGGGTATACAATCTTTGGATTACCAATGGTATTTAAATGGAAATCACAACGATCCAACTTTTGAAAATCAAACCAGCAAGTTTAATTTACAAATTCAGGCCGGTGTATCTTACAGATTTTAGAAAAAAAACATTGATAAAAAAAGTATTTTTAATATGCTGTTTTTACTGCCTCATTTTTATTATGACGGAGCAGCAAGCCATGGCTCAAACCATTCCGGTTGGCACGCCTGTGCTCGAAGATTATTATCGCAGGATGCAGCTTTTAGGTAAGTTAGATTCTGATTATTCATTTTCGGTTCGGCCGCTGAACCCAAAATATGTTATAAAAGAAGCAGATGTTTTTGATCCTGATAGTTCTTTAAGTAAGGATAATTTTTTCAGGATTAGTCCGGCAACTTTTGCCAAAGGAAAAGGTTTTTTCCAGATTTTGCCCTTAACCTGGCAACAGCAATACAATTCAGATCATCCCTACGGCTGGAATGACGGCCCAATGATTCCAGCAAAAGGTCATCAAACAGTAATCAGTGGAGGTTTTTTTGCAAAGTTTGGCCCATTAAGCATTCAGTTGCGGCCAGAATACGTGTATGCAGCCAATCAAAATTTTAATGGTTACGCTTCCGGTCACAATGATCAGGATTTATCAAGTTATTACACTTATCATAATCTGATTGATAACCCTGAACGTTATGGTAACAATCCATACGAGAAATTATTTTGGGGCCAAAGTAGTATCCGCTTAACAATCGGACCAATATCAGCTGGCTTATCAAATGAGAATTTATGGTGGGGCCCGGGAATACAAAATGCTTTAATTATAAGCAACAATGCGCCCGGATTTAAACACATCACTATAAACACGGTAAAACCCGTAAAAACATATATTGGTTCTTTTGAAGGAGAAATTATTGCCGGACGTTTGGATGGTTCAGGATTTTCACCTTTAGAAACAACAGTACTGTCTGATGGTACTAATTTGTTTGTTCCGAAAAGAACCGATTGGAGATATTTTACAGGCTTTAACGTAAACTATCATCCCAAATGGATTCATGGATTAACTTTAGGTTTAACAAGAACTTTTGATGCATATAAGGAAGATGTAAAAGGGTTTAGTGGATATGTACCATTTTTTATATCCTATCAAAAAGTAGTTTCAGGAGTAAACGGCGACCCTTTTCCGCGAGACCAATACACTTCTGGCTATGCTAGGTGGCTTTTAACAAAAGCACATGCAGAACTGTATTTTGAATATGGCTTAAATGATAATTCTTACAACTTTCGTGATTTTATTCAATCACCCCAACATTCCAGAGCTTATATTTTTGGCTTGAGGAAAATGCTTCTCATTAGTAATGATCAGCAATTATTATTTGGTGCTGAAGTAACACAATTATCTCAAACACCAGATCGAATAGTTCGGGATGCCAGCGGGTGGTATATTCATAGTGTAGTTACTGATGGACAAACTAACCAGGGCCAGGTTTTGGGTGCTGGCACCGGTTCTGGAGGTAATCTGCAATCGTTTAACGTTAGCTGGGTATCAGGTTTTAAAAAATTAGGGATTGGAATAGACCGTTACGAACACGATGTTGATTTTTTCCAATATTATTTCCCCGATATTAACAATAACAGCCGCAAATGGGTAGATTTTGCGTTTGCTTTAAACGGAGAATGGAGTTACAAAAACCTGATTTTCAATGCCAAGCTGCAAGAAATAAAATCTTTGAATTATGAATGGATTTTAAAAGATTATATTCCAGGACAGTATTATATTCCGCATAATGATGTTTATAATTTTCACGGAGAACTGGGAGTAACTTTCAGATTTTAGCTTTTTCCTCTGATACTTCTTTTAGCACTATAAATTCAGATTTTTAAAGGTTACTATGAATTTAGCTTTTCTGCTGATACTTCTTTTGGCACTATAATTTCAGGCTGTAAAAGGCAATTTAGATTTCACTTTTTTTCTGGTGAGCAAAGCATAAAAGCCGAATATAATTCCTGCCGATAATATTCCGAATATAATTCCTACAGAATATTTTAGCTTGTTTTTCTTCAAAGGAAGTTCCGGTTCATCAACAACTTGTACGGTTGGTGTTTCCTGAGCCAGCATAGTTTTGCTTGCTTCCAAATTTTTAACCGTTTCAGAAAAAATGGTTGATAAAACAATCTTGTCGCGTTCCCTCACTTCTACATTTGCATTTGGTGAAGTGTAAGCAGGATTCAGATCTAACAAACTTTGATTTGCGGCAGAAAGTGCGTAAGTTTTATGGTTTAAGATCAGCCCAATACTATCAGCCCGATGCTGTAATCGAGATACATTATTTCTTAATCTTCTGGTTTTGGTGCTGATAAAAAAATCTGTTGACTGTTTGATCATACGGGTGCAAAATAACTGAGCCAGCTTCTCATCACGCATGGTTGTATTTACCTCAAAAAAACCTAATTTTTTATCAGTTTTAGCAATTCCAAATTCTCCTGATAAAATCAGTGTTATCATTTCATGTAACAAACTATCTTGGATTCTACTATTGTGCGTACCATCTTGCGGAAAACGGATGATTTTTCCATCGTTGCTGTATTTCAGCCACTTGTTATTAAGCTTGTTAACAGCCGCATAACGGTCTGCCAGTGTTTGCGTACTATCGTAAGCAGTAAGTAAAGTTTGTTTAATTAACTTATGGCTTTTAATTAATTCCTGAACGTTATCTCCAGCCAAAACACCACTTGCTCCACCTAATCCATCTAAATTAAATCCAAATTGGCCAGCTAATGAAGCTAATCCGCCTGCACCACCTGCAGATTTAGAATCATCAACCACAAACGTTAAACGAGCTGTATAGGTAGGCGTCCACAACCAGGATGTTAGCGCGCCAAATAATCCTCCAAGAACTAAAACCGCTACCAAAGTTTTCTTAAACTGAAGAATATACCCAAAATCGTTTAACCGATCATTCATCAGTTTTTTGAATGAAAACTCCGGTTCGTAAGGATAAGGAACGTTTTCTTGGTTCATGTTATTTATGCAAAATGGCAATCAAACTCACTAAAGCAGTTAAAACAGGTGCAACAATTACCGCCAAAGCACCAAAACCTACTTTAAATTTGCTGTCAGCACTTTTTTCCGGTATCACAATTTTGCTGCCCGGTTTTACAGTAGGATAATTTCGGAAAAACAAAAAGTGTCTTATCGGCCGATTCAAACCATTTGGGTATTTAATGTATGCTCCTTTTAGCCTGGCATTTTGAGTGATTCCGCCAGCCGCATTTGTATAATATTTAAACCGGTGTTTGAAATAGTTAACATACTGCGGATTATTTACAGCACCAGCTACTTCAACATAAGAAATTATACGTGGAACAAAAATGCTGTCGCCAGGCAGTAAAATCATGTTTTTGCGTGTTGTTTCACTAATGCTTTTCTCAATCAAATTTATATTCACCCTAACACCTTTTCTAAAAACCTGCGTGTTTTCAACAGAGCCATAAGGCGTAATGCCTCCAGCTCTTTTTAAAAATTCCAGTACCGTTTCATCTCTTTTTTGTACAGCATAATCTCCCGGAAAAAGCACTTCACCTTTTATACTTATATTGCCCAAAGACCGATAATTAACTAAACGTGGCACGTTAATGTAATCCATCGGCATCAATTCTACATCATGGTTGGTTGCAGAGGTATTATCCATATCAACCACAAAAGTGCTTACCAGCTGATTAGCCACACTATCTGATTCATTTTTTATAATTCGGGAAATTTCTACACGATGATTAGCCGCCTGTTCATCAAATCCGCCAGCCATGGCAATTATGTCAGCCAGTTTTAAACCTTTCCGATAAGTAAAAACAGCAGGTTTTCTAACAAAACCGCTAATGGTAACTTTTTGATTTGGGGTAAAAATATCCCGATCTAAAATTACCACAGAATCTTCCCGAAGCAACGGAATATCATTTCTTCCGTTTAAAATTTCGGAGGGTTTAAACGAAATCTGATCTTTCTCCAGGTTTGGTAATGTTCGTTTGATGTAACCCAAATCCATATAAGCATCAGGCTTTAACCCTTGTGCAGATTTTAATAAACTTGCCAGTGTAAAACCAGCGGTAAGCTCATAAATTCCCGGCCGATAAACCGCGCCTTCCAACGTAATTCTGTTGGTATAACGATTGGTAATTGCACCAATCTCAACCAAATCACCATTATGAGGCGTGTAATTTGAGAATAAATTTGCCGGTACATCTTTTACTTCCCGTTCCAAAGCATTAATCTGATCTATTTTGGCAATACCTTTATAAGCTACATCTGTGTATCCGCCGGCATACTTAATCAAATCATCTAACTGTTCATTTTCTTTAAGCTCGTAAATTGCCGGGCGTTTTACTTCTCCGTTAATGCCAACCCGTTTTTTGTAGATTGGAATGTTAATGACATCCTGATCTTCCAAACGAATGTTTCCGGTTAATAATCCCTGCTGTAAAAAAGTGTAAAAATCTACTATTCTATAAATTTTATTATTTCTGATCAATTCAATATTTCGTAATGAACCATTGATAGTTGGGCCACCGGAATTATACAAAGCATTAAATAAAGTTGATAATGATGAAAGCGTATAGGAGCCAGGCGTTTTTGCTTCGCCCACAATGGTAATTTTGATACTTCGGGTATTGCCCAGATTTACAGTTAATTGTGTTTGACCGGAATTTAAAGCCGGATAAACCTTGCTCATTTTGTTTTTGATCAGGTTAGTAGCCTGCTCAATTGTAAATCCGTTTACATAAATAATTCCGGCGTAGGGAATTTTTAGATTTCCTTCAGGTGAAATTTTGGAGCGAACGCTGCTTTCGTTTAAACCAGTCACCAATACAATTACTTCATCACCAGGACCTAAAACATAACCTTTTGGTGTAGCAATATTAAAATTTGGTTCGAATTTGATGGTTTGCTGATTAAAAAAATCGATACCGTAAACATTCAAAGCTGATTTACCAGTTGGAGGAACAGGTTTTACTTTTTGAGGAATACTTAAACTATCATTTACAATTCTGGTAAAATCAATATTTTTTTTCTCCGTAGTGGAGGAGGATGCTTTGTTTACCGTACTTTTATTTAAGCCCAATAAATTTACTCGGTTTTTTAATTCTTCAACTTCCCCTTCGGGCATCCCTTTTTGAAGCAATATTTTATAAGCATCTTGTTCTGATATGCCTGAATCTTGCAATTTTTTCCATGCCTGCCGAATTTGATCGTCATTTAACTGGCTTACCTTGATGTTCGGTAAATCGCTCATCGACATACTTTGGGCCAATACGCAAGTTGAAGAAATGATTAAAAAAATAAAGAAAATATAGAAAAGGTAAAAAATACGCATGTAAAGAAGTAGTATTAAAATCGATGCAAATCTAAAATATTAAATCATTCTCCGGCCAAATAACGAGTTGGGCATTCAGTTAGTATCAACCAAAATTATCCGGTAAAAGAAGTATCAACCTCATAACTGTATAACCAGTGTTACAATCTTGGAATCAGCTTTTTCAGTCCGTTATAATGGTTTTGGTTATTAATTAACTGATGTATGTGTTTCTCCGCATTTTTACCCATTTGCAAAACAGCTTTTTCATCTGCATAAAGCATCTTTATTTTTTCGGCCAGCTGGGCTGCATTTCCAGGTTCAAATAATAATCCTGTTTGCTTATCAATTACCATTTCCGGAATGGCACCAATGGCAGAGCCAATTACGGCTTTACCCAAAGCCATAGCTTCAACCACTGTAAAACCTAAAACTTCATACCATTCGGAAGCGCAGATTAAAAACCTGGCGCCGTTAATTAGCTGCAAAGTTTCGGCCTTGCTTCTTTTACCCATAAAAATTATGTTTTCAAGCTGATGTGTTTCTTTAAAAACTTTTAATTCATATTCCTGCGTTCCGGTGCCAATAATTTTGAGTTGGATTTCAGGGCAAAATTGCATGGCTTTTAAAATGGTATGTGCTCCTTTTATTTTCTCTAACCGACCAACAAAAACCACATATTGTTCATGGTTTGGATGTGGTTTTGATCGTACTGCTTCAATCTCTGTGTAATCATAGCCATGATAAAGCTGGACTAATTTGTCCCTGAAAAAATCAAAAGCTTTAAATTTTTCAAATAAAAAAACGGAAGGGCAAACATAATAATCCACAAATCGGTAGTAATTAAGTTGTTGATGTACATAATTTTCTAAAGCTGCAACTGTGCTGGCTAAATATGAATTCTTTTTACAGGAATGCGTAATGCAATTATAAAATGCACCTCCAAAACATCTTTCGCAAATCTGATCATGGCTGATAAAAGTACTTTCCGGGCAAATAGGTGTGTATTCATGCAGCGTCCAAATGATCGGAATATTTTTTTCTTTCAGGATTTTTAAAATAGTAGGAGTGATATAATGATGAATTACATTAATATGTGCAAAATCAATGTTGACAACTGCTAACAGCTTTTCTAATTTTTTTTGCGCTTCGGAAGAGTAAATACTGTTACGAACAACTTTTACACCAGCACTGATGCTTCTTTTATCAACCTTTTTATAATCAATGTTTTCAATAAAAAACTCCGCATATTTTGATGGATAATTACGTTCATCTTTCATCGAAAATGGAATAACCTGATGCCCGTTTTGCTGATACAACTTGCTGATATTTTCTACATAAGTCCAATCGCCTCCACTTGAGTACCACGTCCAATTTACAACCAGAATGTTCATCAAAAAAAATATTTACTCATGGTTTAAATAGATTGAATAATTAAAGTTAAAACAAAATAAATAAAACTATCGTAAAACAAGTATTGCTTTTCACTCAATATTTTAAAGTGTAGAAATTATCGATTTTGTACATGTTTTAAAAAATATTCTTTTGAGATGCAAAAAAAGTTACTTTTGAGGTTTAAGGTGTAGCTATTAAAAATATCCTACTGCCACTTACCTGTTGTTTTGGATAAATCATAATAGCATAAACGTTTGAAATGAAGAAAAGAATTTACATTGCAGGAGCAGGTGGGATGTTAGGCGAAGCTTTTTACCGGATTTTTAAAGATGAGTACGATATCAAGTGTACGGATAAAAATGTAAATGAAAAATGGCTGAGTTTTTTGGATTTTAGAAATTTTGATAAGTACAAACAGGAAGTAGAAGCTTTTAAGCCAGATTACCTGTTTCATTTAGGTGCTTACACTGATCTGGAATTTTGCGAATTAAACCTGGAAGATACTTATCTAACCAATACTACTTCTGTAGAAAATGCTGTTTTTATCGCCAATAATTTGAACATTCCGTTGCTTTATATCAGCACGGCAGGCATTTTTGATGGTAAAAAAGATTTTTATGATGATTGGGACGAGCCGAATCCGCTTGGTCATTACGCCCGATCCAAATACATGGGCGAACGCTACGTTCGTGAAAATGCCAAACGATATATCATTTGCCGTGCAGGCTGGATGATGGGCGGCGGACCTGAAAAAGACAAAAAATTTATCAATAAGATTATCAGGCAGTTAGCAAGTGGAAAGCGCGATTTGCATATTGTAAATGATAAAGACGGCACACCAACTTTTACCGTTGATTTTGCTAAAAATGTAAAGTTGCTGATTGAAAAAGAATATTGGGGATTGTACAATTTAGTTTGCAACGGCGAAACCAGCAGGCGTGAAGTTGCAGAAGAATTAGTTAAAATTTTAGGTTTGGATCAGGAAGTGATATTTCACGAAGTTACTTCAAGTTATTTTAACGATACTTATTTTGCACCTCGGCCACCTTCAGAACGTTTGATTAATAGGAAACTTGAATTGCGGAACATGAATATCATGCGCGAGTGGAAAGTTGCTTTAAAAGAATATATCCATGATTATTATGATGATTATCTGGAAGGTAAAATACATTCACTCAAATCAAATTCTGTAACCTTATAATTGCAGTTTTATGCGTATTGCTGCGTTTGGATTCCGGTCAATTCCTCCAACAAAAGGTGCAGCCGGAGCAGATAAATTTGCCATAGAACTGTTTCCGCGATTGGTAGAAAGAGGCCACAGTGTTGTAGCTTATAACCGGCGCTATCCCAACGTTTTTGTTGATGTTGATACTTATAAAGGTGTAAAAGTTAAAACAATCAAAACCATCAGTAAAAAAGGTTTTGATACACTTTGGCATTCCTTCCGCAGCACTTTTGATATTATTTTTCACAATACTGCGGATATCGTTCATATTCAAAACGGCGGAAACAGCATTTGGGCACTGCCATTGCGCTTGTTTGGTAAAAAAGTTTTTATCAGTCAGGATGGCGTAGATTGGAAACGTGATAAATGGCCCTGGTACGGCAAGCTTTTTTTAAGATTATCAGCTTTTCTAACCGCACATTTGCCGAATGAAGTAATTTTTGATAACGTTATTGCCAAAAAGCTTTTTGAAGATAAATTTAAAAAAACATTCAAGTTTATTCCTTTTGGAAGTGAAGTGGAGCAGAATGGTGAAACAAGCAATATTCTGGAAAAACTCAATCTGCAAAAAGGTGAGTATTATTTGTTTGTGGGCCGGTTTATTCCGGATAAAGGCTTGCACTATTTAATTCCGGCGTTTAAAAATTCCAAATCTGCAAAAAAGCTGGTTTTGATTGGTGGTTCGCCAAATCCTTCTCCTTACGAAGGACAAATAATGGCAATGGCCGATAATCAGATTATATTTCCGGGTTATATTTATGGAAATGATACCAATACGTTGATGGCCAATGCTTACTGCTACATTCAGCCATCTGATGTGGAAGGATTATCGCCTGTGGTTTTAACGGTGATGGGCTTAAATGTGCCGCTAATTGTAAGTGATATAGAGGAAAATGAATATGCGGTACAGGATACGGCACACATGTTTAAAAAAGGAAATATAACTTCATTAACAGAAGAGATTAATTATTGCGAAGAACATTATTCTGAAATGATCGCATTGGCTCAAAAAGCACAAGTACGAGCATTAAGTGTTTTTAACTGGGAAAAAGTTGCGGATGAGCACGTAGAAGTTTTTCGGGATAGTTAGTTCATTGATCATGATAATTGACCGTAATTTTTTAAATAATATAATACAATATAGTGGCTGGTCGAAATCTGCAATGCTTCTTTTATGCCTGTAAATTTTGTTTTTGTATTTAATGCTGATGGAGAAACCAGTAAAAAATTATCAAATTTTAGGTGATAAAAGAAGCATAGAAAATATCTTTAATAAAATTTAAACAGTTTTGAGTTGGTGCTAAAAATAGTTATCGTTCTGATTGTGGCATTAATATATTATCCTTTTGAAGACTTGGATTATGATTTTTATTTTTAAAAAATCTGTTGAAATGCCCAATAGTAAACCTCGTACCTATAAAATTATTCAAAAAGATATGTTGTGACTTTATTGAAATCGGAGTATAAGTTAAGCTTTTTCGTATTTTAAAAAATTCATAAAAGCCAATGATGTTATACCAGGTTTCTTTATATTCTCCTTTTTTAAGCGGTTTAAGATTATTAATCATTAATCTGAATAAATACTTCCATCTTGATTGGCGGAAATGCTTATAAATAATTCCCATTTCATGTTTGGTACATAAAACTCTTAAACGTTTTGTTGTCCTGTGTACTGCGCTCGTACGATGGTTAACTTTACATTTAGCAAAGTATTCTACACGGTAACCTGCATCAATACATCTTATGCCTAAATCCCACTCATTAGCATATAAAAATATCCAATCAGCATAACCACCGATTTTATCGTAAACAGATTTTCTGAAAATAGCACCACAGCCAATAAAACCAACAATATCTTTTCCATCTATCCAGCCCCAATCTTCGCTTGTGTAAGGCCCTGTAGTAACGTTTAGCGCAAGTATTCCTATATCGTTTTTTTTATCTAGATAATTTAATGCATCTTCTAATCCGGAAACTACATGGCTATCATCATCTATAATAATAAAATAATCTCCCTGGGCTTTCGCAAAACCCAAATTCCAGGCTGGCGCTCCGGTGTTGATGTTGTTTTCAATTAAAACTACATCTGGGTGATTAGTTTTAACTGCTTCAACGCTTCCATCAATAGATGCATTATCTACAATAACTATTTCATAACTGTAAATGCTATTTTTTATTTGAGCTTTTGTTTTTGCTATGGTAACCAAAAGTTCTTCTTTTCTGTTGTAATTTACCAATACAAAAGAGGCTTTCATTTTTATAATTAGATTTTATGAAATGATACCTGCAATAGCTAATTATCCCGGTTATAAGGAAACTAATTTTATTGCAGCTAATATTGTTATGATGATTTATTTTTAACGAGAGATATAATACTTTACTATCAATTACAAAAAGCTTTAAAATAAAGTATTTCAGCAATTATAATATTTATATTTAATTCAGCAGCATAAGGTAATTATTTTATTAAAAAACTATTTTAATATCACTTTGTTTTTAAATCAATTTTAATAAATAGTGCTTTTTATGAAACATATAAACATGGTATGTGCTTATATGTTTATATTAAACTTAGTAATAAATTATCATGGCTGAACGTCCAATCTATGATGCATGAATCCGATAAACGCTGGGAAATTAAGCCCGAATCATCGTTACTGGACTTAAAAATTAAAGAATCTATAGACTATAAAGATTTACTCTGGCTACTTGTACGGCGTGATTTTATTTCTTTTTACAAGCAAACTGTATTAGGTCCGGTTTGGTTTTTTATCCAGCCCATATTTACAGTATTGATGTTCTCCTTAATATTTGGTGGAGTGGCAGGAATCTCTACTGATCATTTACCCAAATCCTTATTTTATCTTGCTGGCATTGTTACCTGGAACTACTTTTCTGATTGTTTGATTAAAACTTCAACCGTATTTAGAGATAATACAATGATTTTTGGTAAAGTTTATTTTCCGCGTTTAATTATGCCGTTAAGTATAATCTTTTCTAACTTGATAAGATTTGCTGTTCAGTTGCTGTTATTGCTGCTACTCATGTTGTATTATTATATTCAGGGAGAACATTTTCACTTTACTGTTTTTATCTTGCTTTTTCCTTTCTTAGTTTTATTAATGGCAAGTTTAGGTTTAGGCGCTGGTATGATTGTATCAGCTTTAACCACAAAATACCGTGATCTTGCCTTTATTGTTAGCTTTGGCGTTCCGTTATTAATGTATAGCACAACCGTAGTATATCCATTATCTGCTGCTCCTTCACAATATTTTAAGTTTATAAAATATAACCCAATGACTTCTATCATCGAAACATTTCGGTTGGGATTTTTAGGCGTAGGTAATTTTAGCTGGAATTTGTTAGGATATTCTACAATTGTCACTTTTTCCGTATTGATAGCAGGAGTTATTATTTTTAATAAAGTTCAGAGAAGTTTTGTTGACATTGTTTGAAGTGCTAAGATTATCCTAATTAAATGAGCGATACTGTAATTAAGGCAGAAAATATTTCTAAGTTGTATCAATTAGGTGAATTTACTACTGGTTCAATAAACAAAGATTTTGAAAGATGGTGGGCCAAAATAAGAGGCAAAGAAGATCCTTTTTTAAGAATAGGTGAGGCCAATGATCGTACAATCAAGGGAAAAAGTAATTTAGTATGGAGCTTAAAGGACATCAATTTTGAAATAAAAAAAGGTGAAGCGGTTGGAATTATTGGCCGCAATGGCGCCGGAAAAAGTACATTACTTAAAATTCTAACCAAAGTAACTTCTCCAACAACAGGAAAAATAGTTGGCGAAGGCCGTATTGCAAGTTTGCTGGAAGTAGGAACAGGATTTCACCCAGAGCTTACAGGAAGAGATAACGTCTTTTTAAATGGAGCTATTTTAGGGATGAAGAAATGGGAAATTAAAAAACGTTTTGATGAAATTGTTGAATTTTCCGGCGTAGAAAGATATATTGATACACCTGTAAAACGCTATTCGAGCGGCATGTATGTTCGTCTGGCTTTTGCAGTAGCGGCACATTTAGAATCTGAAATTTTGATTGTAGATGAAGTTCTGGCTGTAGGTGATGCCGAGTTTCAAAAGAAATGCCTGGGCAAAATGAACGAGGTTAGTAAAGGCCAGGGCAGAACGGTGTTATTTGTCAGCCACCATATGGCAGCTATAAGTGAAATCTGTACTTCCGGCTTGTATTTGAAAGATGGCCAGTTAGTCGATTCAGGTAATATGACCGATTTAATCGCTACTTATTTTAATGAAGGAAAAAGCAAATCAGAAAGTACAGTTTGGACAGGAAATGAAGGTGATACGAACATAAGGCTCTATAAATGTATCGTTTATCCGCAGGATTCGGAAAATGGATTTTTAACTTCTGTTGATTTTATTATTGAAATGGAAGGGGAAGTTCTTAAACCGATACTTGGTTTAATTATGGGATTTACATTATGGTCTGAGCATAACTATAAGTTGGCTTATGTTTTATATGATGACTCAGAAGACGCAATAAAAATTGTTGAACCACAAAAGTTTAAAAAAACCTTTAAAATTCCGGCTCATACACTTGCTTCAGGAAAGTATCGTATTGAGTTTGATGTTGGAATTCAGTATGTAAAACAGATCATCCATGATCATTGTGATATCTTTTTTACTGCCGTTAATAAAGATGGAATCGGGAGAAAGTTTATAGAAGAAGGACGAAGCAGATCAAGCATGTTTAGACCAGACTGGTCAGTAAAACTTTAATCTTACTTTACTAAATCAAAGTATCTTCAAAATTGCTCTACACTTTATTTAATTTATCTCCATGCTTCTTTTATCGGGCAAAAATTGCTGAACATGTTTAAATTTTCTATTAGAATAATCTCATAACACTGAATTTACAAGCATAAAAAAAGTACCATTAATTAATCAATTATAATAAAATTTAAACAAGTTCTCAACTGGCATCAAATACACATCTAAATTTATTAAATGTTGAAACTAATGGTGTTGATACCTGTTTAATATTTAATAGCTTTTTACAGATTTCCCGATCCTTTTTATAAACTTTTCAGCGATAAATATTTATCTATTATTAACTTAATAGCATAAACAAACAGCTTGCAAAAAAAACTATTACGTACTGTTTATTTATACAATTCAGCTATACAGAAGCAATGATAATCAGCCTTTTGAAATGAAGAATTAAATACAAAGCAGATGGATAAATATAAATAGGTTATATATGAATGTGTCATTTGTCATTGTAAATTATAATCGTAAAAATGAACTTCTTGAAACAATAGGCAAAACAAAGGAATTAATCAAAGATAATCTGGATTATGAAATTGTAATTGTAGATAACGCTTCGAGTGATGGAAGTGCCGAAGCTGTTAAGGTTAACCATCCGGATGTAGTTTTAATTGAAAACAAAATTAACACCGGAGCACCGGCTTGGAATGAAGGTTTTGATAAAGCTAAAGGCGATTATTTCATCATCATAGATGATGATAGCCACATTGAATGCGGGCTGGAAGAAGCTATTAACTATATGGAAAGCAACAAAGACATAGGCGTTTTAGCGCTAAATGTTGTTTCCGGTCCTTACACCAGCAAAGGCTGGAAGTGGAAAAACGGTCAGGATTTGGTAGGTTTTATTGGATGTGGTGCTGTTTTCAGAAAATCTGTTTATGATGAAATCGGTGGCTATGCTGATTGGATATTTTTATACGCCAATGAGTGGGAACTTGGTTTAAGAGTATTAGAAGCAGGATATCGGGTTGAATATTTTGAAAAATGTGAAGTAGTGCATCGGGCAAGTGCAATAAACCGGAGCAGTAAGCGATTACGTGTATTTGTTACCAGCCATGAGATGGCTATTGTTTACAAATATTTATCGAGCCGTTGGACATATTTGTTTAGGATGATGCTTAACAATATTAAAGGTTTAAGGCAGATGGGATTTAAGGTAACCTGGTATAACATCATTGGCACAATCAAATTTCTTAGGATGAGAAGAACTTTAATATATACGCCAGTTTCTCATAAAAGCCAGCAATTATTTTTGAACCATTTTGAAAGCACATTACCTGCTTTTGAATTTATTAAAAGACCATGTCGTACGCTTATCAAGAAATTTGGTTTACAACCGGTAGCTATATTTAATCAATGATAATTTTCTATAGCATCATTATACGTTTTACTTATTGTTAATATGAAACTTTCATTCGTTATCCTGAATTTCAACAGGGAAAAAGAGTTACTTGAAACATTGCAAAAAACCCAGCAATTAATGGCGGGTAAAAGTGAATTTGAAGTTATTGTTGTGGATAATGCTTCATCTGATAACAGTGTTGCTTCGGTAAAAAATCTTTTTCCAACTGTAAAATTAATCGAGCGGAAAAAAAATAATGGTGTAGCAGGTTGGAATGATGGTTTTGAAGCTGCAAAAGGCGAATATTTAATTGTTTTGGATGATGACAGCAATATCGAAAGTGGTTTAAATGAAGCGATTGAGATGTTAGATGCTCATCCGCATACGGGAATATTAGCTTTAAATATAACTGGCGGTGCGTTCCCTACAGATTATCTTTTCCATATGCAGGATAATATAGATTTCATTGGATGCGGCGCAATCATCCGTAAAGAACTGTTTAACAAAATAGGCGGCTTTGCAGACTGGCTTTTTATTTACACACACGAGTGGGAATATGCTTTAAGATGCTTGGATGCAGGATACAAAATAAAGTATTTTGAAAATTGTATTGTAAAACACAGAACAAGTAACCTTAACAGAACTTCAAAGCGGCTCAAGGTTTTTTCAATCAGGAATGAAATGGCAATCGTGTATAAGTTTTTTAATAAAAAAGACCGTACACGGTATATAGCAAGAGTTTATCTTAATAATTTAAAAGGCTTTTATCGTAATGGTTTTAGTGCGATACCTTGGCATTATATGGCTTTAAAAGAATTTTTAAAACTACGTAAAACCTTAGAACATACACCTGTTAGCAAAGAAGTGCAAAATTTTTACAGTCAGAGCTGCTGGGCAACACGTCGGTTTTATAAAATTATTTAACGTAGTAATAGAATTTGCCTGATAAGATTAATATACTTCATCAGACATAAACTATTCATTAACGGATTTTTTAAATACCTCTACAATCTCAGATGCTGTTTTTAACCAGGAAAAATCCGCTAAACGTTGTCGGCCTTTACTAATCATTTCTTTTCTCAGATCAGGATTATCTAATACTGTTTTTATAGCGGTAAAAACAGCATCGGTATCAAACGGATCAAAAGTTAAAACCGCATCGCCGCCAACTTCAGGTAAGCATGTATTATCGGCAACAAGCACCGGTAAATCATTTGCAAAAGCTTCTAATATGGGCAAGCCAAAACCTTCATTTATGGAAGGGAAAACATACATTAAAGCATTTTGATAAAGCACATTTAATTCGTTATCAGTTAAATAACCTGTTAAAATTACTTCATTTTGAAGGTTAGTATTGCTAATTGTTTCAATGATTTTTTGATGATCATTTTCTGTTTTGCTGGAAGGAACTGATCCGGCCAAAACCAATTTTGAATTTGGATAACCCAGGCTTTTTATCCTGCTAAAAGCAGTAATCACTGTAGGCAGATTCTTTCTTTTAAACATCGAACCAACGTGTAAAATATAGCTGGCTGGTGTTAATGAAAAACGTTCTAATGTTTTCTGCGGAGGGAGATTTGTGGTTGCTGACAAAGTTTTTATACCTTCATAAACTACAACCAATTGTTTTGCGGATATGGAAGTAAACTTTTGAATTTGCTGTTTGGCATAGAAAGTTGGCGTTATTACAAAAGGAGATTTCTTTGCCGCCGGAAGTGCAGTTTTTTTATAAAGCCAAAGCCACAGTTTTCCATAATTTTCTGGATTTTCAAAGAAGAAAGCATCATGAAAAACAGGAATAGTTTGATAACCCAAATGAATTAACGGGACGAAATTATCAGTACAAAAAACAACATCACAATTTTTAAACCAGGCTTTTAAAGGCAAAGTAAACTGTTTCCACAACTGATAGTTAACATGCTCAAATAACTTAACTATTTTTTTACTGCCTTGATAAATGGGAAAATTGCTGTCTAAAAAATGGAAAACTACCTCTGTGTTATCAAGCTTTTTAAAAGCTTTACACAGTTCTTCCAGGTAAGTTTTTGTACCGGTTTTTGCCACACGCAGGTCTCGCACATCAACTCCAACAATTAATGGTTTTGCTGGCATAATTAAACTTCTCCGCGGCTTTTGACTATTTTTGCCGGAATTCCTGCTACTATTGAGTTTGCCGGTACAGATTTGGTAACCACGCTTCCCGCGGCAATTACACAGCCATCACCAATTGTTACACCTGCTAAAATGGTAGCATCGCCGCCAATCCAGCAATTATTACCGATAAAAACAGCATGCTTGGTAACGCCCTGTTCTTTAATTGTGATTGCCAAATCTGAAAAATTATGATTTTCGGAGAAAATTTGAACATTCGGACCAAAAATCACATCATCGCCAATCGTAATTCCGCCCTGACCTGCCAAATAAGCTCTGGCACTTATTCCAGTTCTGTTTCCGATCGTAATTCCGGTACCTTTCTGAGAGATGATTCCGGTGCAAAACAAAATCGAATCGCGGGCAATAGAAACATCATCGCCCAAAATTATTCCGTTTTCTGATAACGCGTTAATGCTGACGTGATCCTCTAAAATCAGGTTTTTTCCTGCGGAAATTTGATAAGCATGTTTGATCTTTACTTGGCTGCCAACAAAAACCAAACCTTGAGTTTTTTTAAAAAAAGGCTTCCACAATAAACCTCTTGTAATTTGCTCAGTACGCCCCAAAGTAATCATCAGCAAATCTTTAAAAGAATAATTGCTTTCCCATTTGTAATCAGGATTATTTTTAAGCTTGCGGATCAGGTTCTCAATAAACATTTTCGATTGCAATTGGAACCGTTTTTGGCAACATGATGGTGCTGATAAATATGCCTGATAAAAGCCAGTTCATGTAAGAAATGTAGGAAGATGATTCTACTTCCGAAGTTAACAGCGGAATAAAAAACCCGATTTTAAACAGCAAAACGGCCATACAAATTTTTCTTTCTTTTCCTTTAAGCTGATTGACCCACTTAAAACCTGTTTTGATAAACAACACATAAACAGTCAGATACAAAAATAATGCAATAACGCCGGCCTGCACACCAATGATAATAAACTGGTTTTCGCCACCAATATTTTCGCCAAGCGTACCGCCAACTCTGCCGGAAGATCCTAAACCAAGTCCTAACGGTTGTGCAACCATCGCCATAATTCCCTGCACCCATTCTACCAAATGGCCAACGCTGGATGGATTGCTAAAATCAACAGTATTCATCAAAACTTCTACAATTCCGGTATTGTTATCTTCAAATTTTGAAAATAAATAAACAAGATAAACCGCAACCAAACCCAGTACAACATGGAAAGTATTGGTGATGATTTTCTTTTTAGTGATATAACCGTAAGCATAAATGATCAGGAAATAACTGGCCAATGGCGCACGGGAAATGGCAAAAATTATAGAGATAAAAGAAGCACCAAGTGCTAACAATCCCATACTGTTAATATTGATTTTGTTATCATCACGAGTATATAATGCTGCAATTATCGAAAGTGCAAGCAAGGTGCCGGCAGCATGTTCTAACGGATTTGCAAAAAAGCTGGCAAAACGTTTATAGCCGCCTTCAGATTCAAAAGTCCAACTTAATCCAAAATTTCCGCTTGGTTCAAAGTTGAAAAAGTAATAACTGTAATCCGCATAACCTGTTAAAGTTTGCAGCTGTTGGTTAAAGGTAACTTCAGCCAAAACTACAACTCCGGCAGCAATCGTAAGTAAAACTAAATAGTTAAAATATTTACTGATGTAAATGCTTTTAACATCGAACAAGCGCCCCGTAAAATATACAACTATATAAAAAGAAATACTTTTTAAAGCGATTAACCGCTGACCAAAGGTTTGTTCGCCTATAGGTAAAATGGCATACAAAATGGTATAAGCCAAAAAGGCAAATATGGCGTAATCAATGAGGTGGAAACGTGGTTTTTGTTTTAAACTGATGATGTTTAAAATGAGTACACTGAGCACCAGAAACTCTTTGAAAAACTGGAAAAAAGGAATCAAACTTTTAAAGCCAATCATAAATGCAACAGACATTGCTGTGGTATAAATGGACAGGCCAAAAATTAAAAATATTAAAATGCCGGCACGATTTCCGTTGATAACCTCTCTTAAAGCAACGATAAAAGAAGTAATAAATATCAGCGGAAAAATAAACATGCTTGTAAAAAATAGGTATTAATTATCAGGCCAAATTAGGATTTTTGGGGTGAAAAAACCTTCTTTTAAACCTTGAAGTAAAAATTTAGCTTTCTCATTTCTGCTGCGGATTTTAAAATATCCCCACAAAGCAGCATAATAAAAGCCGTTGTAAAGGATATTTAGCGGATATAAAAAAGGGTTGCCGTATTTTCTGAGAAACCAGAAATGGTTTCTGCTGATGTAATAATGAATTATCGGACTTAAAAATCCTTCTTTTTTGGGCGCATCAACTTTTGCTGATACACCAGCTTCGTGGTACATTTTGCAGGATGGCAGATAATGCAACTGATAACTAAAACTGCGTAGCCGGAATGATAGTTCTACATCTTCAAAATATAAAAAGAACTTTTTATTGAACAAACCGCTTTTAATTAAAGCCAAATTGCGGATCATCATGCAACAGCCGGTCAGCCATTCAGCGTTTTTATAAGCAGTGATATTGTTTAAATCCATTGGTTTTGTATTGGAAGAAGTTGTGCCCAAAACCTTATTAAAACTGCCTTCACCATTCCAGATCATGCTTCTTTTATGCATCCAAAATATGGCAGGTTGTACAGCTGCAACTTCCGTATGCTGATCCAAGTGTGAACTTAACTTCGAAACAATATCTTCGTCAACTTCTGTATCAGTATTGATGATAAGTGAATAAGTGTAACCTTGATTTATTGAATAGATTAATCCGCGATTGTTACCTTCTGTAAAGCCAAGATTCTCTTTATTATCAATGTAGATTAGATTTGGATACTTTGATTGGATCAGACTTAAAGATTTATCAGTCGAGCCGTTATCTGCAACAATGATATCAAATAAACTTTCATCACAAAATTTTTGTAAAGATGCAATACAATTGGTGGTGTGTACAGGCGTATTCCAATTTAATAAAATCAGTGCAACCGGCTTATGCATTTTTTAGGGAAGGTTTTTTTATCATGTATTCATACATCAGCAATGCACAGATTTCTATAATTAAAGTAAACAATCCGATCCATAAAAACAACTTCAATTTTAGCAAACTAAAAGCGATTACAATGGAAATAATTAGTAGAATGACAGCTATTCTGAAAATATAAACTGTGTTGTTTTTTAGTAATAAATCAAGCACATTTAAAAAGTTTAAAGCAGAAATAGTTGGTACAAGTGCCATCGTTTTTAAATAGATAACAGCTATTGCATTGTGTTCTTTTGATAAAGTGAATATGATAAAATCAGCCAAAAAAAACAGTACGAGCGAACCGGCAAAAAATACACCAGCAACCAGATATTTGGTTTTTTTACGATACACATTCCATAAACTTGTACTCTGCTGATACAATTTTACGGTGTTTGGATACACTGCGTTAGATATCGTGATTAGTAAGTTTCTGCATTGTCCGATAATGCGGTCACACAAAGAATAAGCACCAAGTAAAAATGTATTTCCCCAGTTGGTTAAAGCAAAAATCATGATAGATTGCTGCAACTGTACAGAAATATTGTTTACAGTGAGATAAAAATTAGTTTTTGCAATCGCTAATATTTCTTCTTTTTTTAAAATTGAAAATTTAATTTTAAAAGTTGAATGTAGATAAATCAAAAGACCAGAATAAGTAAACACATTAAATCCGCCTAAAATAAAATTAACCCAACCGGCATCTTGCGGTTTATTTATAAAAATAATGATGGTTGCAATTGTAAAAATATTACAAATTAAATTGGCAATATTAAAAACTTTTAACTTTTCTGCACCAATAAAAAAGAACAACGGATTAACAACCTCCGCTAAAGCCAATGGTAGCGCAAGAAGAATGTAGTTGCTATATTGAAAGTGAAATATTGGTAATAGAAAAAGAAAAATTAAAAAGATAAATAAGCGTATAAAAAAAGTATTGTAAAATACCTTACTTAGCATTTTAACATTTTTAAGATTGGAAGCAACATCCCTGACTCCGGATTGATTTGTACCATAATTGATAACAGTACCCGCCAATTGCATAAATCTGCTGGCAAACATCATGATGCCAAATTCTTCGATACCAATTTTGCGGGTAATAATCGGGATACTCAAAATCAGCAGCAAAGTGTTAGAAAGCTGAATACTGCTTAAATTGAAAAAATTAGAAATGATGTTTGTTGATCCTAACTTTTTGTAAGCATCAGCTATCTGTTGTTTCAAATTTTGCTTGATAAAAACTCAAATTTAGATTAATTTATATAATTTACGAGTTAGTAACTATAATGAAAAAAGAAGTTATCCTCGTTTATCGAAAGCAGTTCCCGCATACTTTTAGTATCGAATTTATTTTTGATAAAATCAAAAATTCATTGCAATCTACTTTAATTATAAAAAAATATATTCTTCCCCGGTACAGCAATTCCTCTTTTAACCGATTAATAAATTTTATCGCTATACTGTTTTTACCAGGTAAAATTATACATGTAACCGGTGATGTGCATTATACAATTTTAGGTGCCTGGTTTAAGCTGCGGGTTTTAACCATTCATGATTTGGCTTTTATGCACCAAAATAAAGGTGCTAAAAGAAGCATTTTGAAATGGGTTTACATTATTCTGCCAGTTAAGTTTGCACATCGGGTTACAGTTGTTTCCGAAGCTACAAAAACTGATTTATTGAAATATGTTTCTGTTGATCCGCAGAAAATCCAAGTCATTCCTGATTTTATTTCTGAAATTTTTCAACCAATATCAGATAAAAAGTTTAATAAAATTCAACCCAAAATTTTACAAATCGGAACAGCTTTCAACAAAAATATAGAAAGATTGGCTGAAGCAATTGATAATATAAATTGTGAGTTGATTATTGTTGGAAACTTAGATCAATCACAAGTTACAATCCTGCAAAAATTTAAAATTAATTACACCAATAAAGTTAATTTATCAGAACAGGAACTTTTGTTAGAATATAAAAAAGCTGATTTGTTAGTATTTATTTCTACTATTGAAGGTTTCGGAATGCCAATATTAGAGGCACAAGCTTGTGGTTTGCCGGTTGTAACTTCCAATTGTTCATCTATGCCGGAAGTGGCCGGTGATGCTGCAATGGTGGTTGATCCTTTTGATATTCAAGATATTAAAGACGGAATATCAGCGTTGATCAACAATGAAAAATTAAGAGAAGAAGTAGTTAAAAAAGGTTTTGAAAACGTTAAGCGTTTCTCTAAAGAGAAAGTAGTTGCACAATACAATTTACTTTATCAGGAATTAGATAATTGGTAATTATCCAAAAGATAAGTTAAAATTGGATCCAAGTTAGCCGCATCAAACCATACAATTTCCTGATCTTTTTTAAACCAGGTAATCTGGCGTTTGGCAAAGTTTCTGGTGTTTTGTTTGATTTTTTCTAATGCTTCTTTTACCGGTATTTTTTCATCGAAAGCGGTAAAGAGCTCTTTGTATCCAACGGTATTCAACGCGTTTAAATGTTTATAATTTTGTAATTGTAATACTTCTTCAACCAATCCGTTTTTAACCATTTCATCTACACGAAGATTAATTTGATTGTATAAAACTGCTCGGTCAGGATTAATACCAATTTTAATAGTGTTGAAAAAACGCTGTTTTTTAGTTTGAGTTAGGAAAGAAGAAAAAGGTTTTCCGTTGGAAGAACAAACTTCCAAAGCGCGGATGATGCGTTGCGGATTTTGCAAATCCACCTGTTTATAATACTCAGGATCGAGGTTTTGCAGTTGTTCCTGTAAATAGTTTAACCCAAATTCCTGGTAAAGCTGATTCCATTTTTCTCTTTCCTGAACAGAAACTTCCGGCAAATTGTCCAAACCTTGATAAACAGCTTGTAAAAACAAACCAGAACCGCCAACGATGATGACAACATCATGTTTCTGAAATAAATATTCCAGTTTTTCTAAAGCTGCTTTTTCAAAATCAGCAACAGAAACTTTATCCTGAATAGAATGTGAATTGATGAAGTGGTGCGGAACCAGATTTAATTCTTCTGTAGAAGGTTTTGCTGTTCCAACTTCCATCTCTTTATAAAACTGTCTGGAATCGGCAGAAATAATTTCCGTTGTAAAATGTTGCGCTAATTTGATAGCGATTGCTGTTTTACCGGCGGCAGTTGGCCCGCAAACAGCAATCAAGAATTTTTTAGAAAGGTTATTCAAAAAATTAGGCTAAAATTCAGGTGATAAAAACAGTATCAGTACGCATCTTTTTCGTTATGCTCTTCATCTTCCTGATGCTCATTATCATCAAATTCTTCTGCAAATTCATCAGCGTCTTCATCGGATGCAGGCACACCATCTGTATCTTCTACTTCAGAAAAATCTTCCGCATCTTCCGGATTTAAACCTTCTTCATGTAAAAAATCAAAATCTTCTCCGCTTTCATCAGCTACTGGCATCGCGGCAATTGCACCGAAAGGTTTAGGCGCATCACCAACAGAACGGACAATGCGCGGATAAACAGTTGCGGTTACATCATCCAATAAAATTTTGGTTAGTTCGATGTGGAAATCGTAAGGACGATCAAAGTTGTAGGTGTAGTAAAATTTTTGATGCGGATCATCAATAAAATTGCTCAGTTTAGATTTCTCCATCAAAGCAACACCACGATCAATTTTTTTTGTGGAAGGCATAAAAGCAATTTCATCTCCTTTGATCCAAAAATCATTGCTTACATAAAAAGAGGAAGAAACATCAACGCTGTAACCTGTTGATTGCTGGATGATACGATGAAAATCTTCAAATGTTTGTTTAGATTGAATTTCAATTTCTCTGACCACATCGTCATAGTCCTCAAAAACCACTTTAAACCTGTAAACTGCCATCGGTATAAATTTTAAATTAGATAAATTAGTATTAAATTTTTACAACAACTTTTAAGCCAATATCTTTTCCTTTTTTAATCATCAGCTTTAAAGCTTCCGATCTGGAATTAAAAATTTCGCCTTCTAAAATAGCTTCGCGGATACTGCTTTTAATCAGTCCAACTTCTCTTCCGGCCTTAATACCAAAGGTTTCCATGATATCTTCGCCGGTAACGGGCGGCTGCCAGTTGCGTATCTGATCGCGTTCTTCCACATCTTTCAGCTTCTGTTTTACCAGTTCAAAATTGTTGCGGTATTTTTTTATTTTGTATTCATTTTTGGTGGTTACGTCTGCATTGCACAGCAACATCAAACCTTCAATGTCTTCTCCTGCATCAAAAAGTAAACGGCGTACGGCAGAATCGGTCACAATTTCCTGCGCCAAAACGATTGGCCGCATGTGTAACTGTACTAATTTTTGTACCAGTTTCAATTTTTCATTCAGCGGAAGTTTAAGCTGAGCAAAAATTTTTGGAACCATGCGTGCGCCTTTATCTTCATGACCATGAAAAGTCCAGCCATGACCAATTTCAAAACGTTTGGTAGCCGGTTTGCCAATATCGTGCAAAATGGCCGACCAGCGCAGCCATAAATCAGGCGTATTTTCGGCAATGTTATCCAGCACTTGCAGCGTGTGGTAAAAATTATCTTTGTGACCTTTGCCGCTGATGTAGTCAATGCCAAACATTGCGTTTAACTGCGGAAAAATAAGCTGCAGCAAACCGGTTTCAAACAGGTAAACAAAACCACTTGATGGTTTTAGCGAAGCAATAATTTTGTTCAGTTCATCTGTAATCCGTTCCTGAGAAACAATTTTGATGCGTTCGCGATTATTTTTGATTGCTTTTAAAGCTTCCGGATCAATGTTGAAATTTAGTTGTGTAGCAAACCGAATGGCTCGCATCATCCGCAACGGATCATCAGAAAACGTAATTATTGGATCCAAAGGTGTCCGGATTAGTTTTTTTTCCAGATCAGCAACGCCATCAAAAGGATCAACCAAATCACCAAAATTTTCCTGATTTAAGCTGATGGCCATCGCATTGATGGTAAAATCGCGCCGGTTCTGGTCGTCTTCCAGTGTGCCGTCTTCCACAATTGGTTTTCTGGATTCCATCCGGTACGATTCTTTTCTCGCGCCAACAAATTCCAGTTCCAGATTTTGATATTTCAGGCTGGCCGTACCAAAACTTTTAAATACAGCTACTTTTACCTTTAATTTTTTAGCGATGGTTTCTGCAAAATCAATTCCGTTGCCCAATACAACCACATCAATGTCTTTGGATGGCCGTTGCAAAAATAAATCGCGCACGTAGCCACCAATTACAAACGCCTTCACGTGCATATCGGCTGCCACTTGGGCAATCACGCCAAATACCGGATGTTGAAGATGTTGTTTCATTTTTTAACCGACACTGATTTTGGGTAGATAAAAAAAGCATCAACCTAAGCCAATGCTGTTTTTAGGGCATAAAAATAAGGATAATTATCGTCTGATAAAGCTAAACTGACCGCTTGGTTCCAGTTTCATAATGGTTGATTGCTTTTTTTCCTGCTGATTGTGCTGTTCCAGATCCACCACATAATCTACGCCATTGATAATTTCCGGATCGATATCCGCAAAGTTTTTAGGCGAAGGTTTTCCGCTGATATTAGCCGAAGTAGAAACCAGCGGTTTACGCAAACGCTGAATCAGCTGCTCGCAAAATTGGTGTTTTGCCACGCGGATGCCTACGCTGCCATCTGCATTAATCAAAGCCGGAGAAATATTGCGTGCGCCGGATAAAATCAACGTCAGCGGATTTTCGGCAAACTCAATCAAATCATACACCAACTCCGGCACTTCGCGCACATAACTGGCAATTTTATTGTCGTTATCCAGCAAAATGATCATGCTTTTGCTTTCGTCGCGCTGTTTCAGGTGATATATTTTTTCCACCGCTTCGGTATTGCTAGCATCGCAGCCAATTCCCCAAATCGTATCGGTAGGATACAAAATGATGCCACCATCCTGCAACACTTTTAAAGCATTTGCAACTTCTTCTCTAAGCATTTTTTAAAGCTTTTTGATATACATTCATTAAGTTTTCGGCTATGTATTTCTCTTCAAAACGAAGCGCGTATTCCAGTCCTTTTGTTTTCATTTTTTGCTGAAGATCTTTATCTTGCAGGATCAGGTTGATCTTTTCAGCCAAAGCAATTGCATCATCCGGATCAACATAAAAGCTATCTGGTCCGCCGGCTTCCTCCAAACAAGAACCTGTTGCGGCAACAACAGGCATGCCGGAATTTAAAGCTTCCAAAATCGGGATACCAAAACCTTCATAGCGCGACGGATAAACAAAAACTTTGGCCAACTGATAAATTACAGGCAAATCTTCCAGCAAAACATCTGATAAAAACAGCACGCGATTTTGCAATGCTTCTTTTACCAGGTAATTTTTGATGGTTTCGGCATATTTAGTTTTACGGCCAACCACAACCAGATTCACTTCCGCAGCGATATTTTTTAAAGCTTTTACAGCCAGCAGCAAATTTTTGCGGGTTTCTATTGTGCCCACATTTAAAATAAATTGCTGCGGAAGTTTATATTTAAACCGCAATGCTTCTTTTACCGCATCATTTTTAAGCTGACTAAATATCGGATCGCAGCTTTGATAAACCACATTTATTTTCTGCGGATTTATGTTGAAATGAGTTACCAAATCGGCTTTGGTTTGTTCGCTCACGGCAATTATTGCATCTGCCGTTTCGCAGGCATAACGCGCTTTCCATTCGTAAATTTTCCGGTTGATCAGCCCAAAATATTCCGGATATTTCAAGTAAATCAAATCATGAATGGTGACTACTGTTTTTATGCCACTTTTTTTGATCCCGAACGGCAACTCCTGACTTAAACCATGATACAGCTGGATTTTATCGCGAAGCAAATCCTGCACCATGCCGCTACTTCGCCACAAAGATTTAAAAGTATTGGTTTTTGGCCGATGAATTTTTGTTTTTTCAAACTCACCAAAAAAGTCGGAACCGATACCAGTTCCGACTTTTGTAGTATATAAATGATAATCGTTTTCTGGATACCATTTGGCAAGTGCTTCCACAACGCCACGGCTATAATTACCTAAACCTGTTTTATTAAGAAAAGCACGTTTGGCATCAAAACCAATTTTGAGAGGAGCAATCAGCTTTGAGCTTTCAGCCATCAGTTTTTCCTTCCAACCTCAAAATTAAACCGCCACATTATGCTCTCTCAAAGCATTGTTTAGCGAGGTTTTTTTATCGGTTGATTCTTTTCTTCTGCCGATAATCAACGCACAAGGAACCTGATATTCGCCGGCTGGAAATTTTTTGGTGTAAGAACCCGGAATTACAACCGAACGGGCCGGCACAAAACCTTTGTATTCTGTCGGTGTATCTTTGGTTACATCAATAATTTTGGTAGAAGCCGTAAGCACCACATTTGCGCCCAAAACAACTTCGTGTTCCAAGTGCACACCTTCAACCACAATGGCACGCGAACCGATAAAGCAATTATCTTCAATAATAACCGGTGCAGCCTGAATCGGTTCAAGTACGCCGCCAATACCAACACCGCCGCTTAAATGTACATTTTTTCCAATCTGCGCACATGAACCAACTGTTGCCCAGGTATCTACCATTGTGCCTTCATCTACGTAAGCACCAATGTTTACATACGATGGCATCATAATTACACCTTTGGCCAGGTAAGCGCCGTAACGGGCAATGCCATGCGGAACAACACGCACACCAGCTTCTTTGTAGTTGGTTTTTAGCTTCATTTTATCATGAAAAACAAAAGGACCAACTTTAATTTCGGCCATTTCCCGGATTGGAAAATACATGATAACAGCTTTTTTAATCCAATCATTAATGTGCCAACGGCCGGCAATTAACTCGGCAACGCGCAATATTCCTTTATCCAGATCATCAATTACGCTTTCAATGGCACTAACATGATCTTTTGAACCAAGCAAAGTACGATCAATCCAAGCATCTTCTATCAGGTTTTTTACATCTGTGTACATAGCAGTCTATTTAGTTTTAATTATGTTATTGATTTTTAATGAGTTGCATATTAACTCAACTTGTAGCCAGTTGTGGCAAACATAATAAAACGAGACTTTAAATCCTGATTTAATGTGCAAAGTAATTTGCCTCACCAAAAATACCTTGATAAAAGAAGCATTAAAGGAAAATTACGAAACTGAAGTATATGTAGAAAGAATCAAAAAACCGAAGAAACTAAGCTATAAACACTTATTAATAAGCGATAGCAAAGCAGGTGCAATTACACAATTTTTATTAACCGGTGCACTCACACCATCTTTTTTTAAAATTTTGTAATTGTCTTCATCATCAATAATTACATCTGCTTCGATGCTTGTATCGGTATGGTTAATTTGATTGGTGACGGAAATTTTTATCAATTCATCTTGATAAGTAAAAACAGCGTTTTTCATCCATTTAGATTATTTGAACAATTAAAAAATTATTATTTAGGTTATACTTGTAACAAAGGGTTTAGTTACAAATAATTAGGCTTCAAAATTATGATATTAATGTATATAACAAGTTGTAGAGGAATAAAATACTTGTTACAATTAAATTTTTGTGGTTGTTATACCAAAAAGAATTGGATATTGTAAGTTTTGATAATTTTTGATTGATTAGTTGTGATTATTAAAATCAAATCAACCTTAACTTTATAAAAAAGTTTGAATTTTAACGGTTTTAACCAAATTTTAACGTTTATAATAGTTTAAACAAGTAAACTTTCTGTTCGTTTTTAATCCGAAACAATTACAATAACATGCCAGAAAAAGAGAAGCTGCGTATCGATAAATATTTATGGTCGATCAGAATATTCAAAACCCGAACTATGGCCGCCGATGCCTGCAAAGCCGGAAAAGTGAAGTTGAACGGACAGAACATTAAACCATCTCACGAAGTGCGCGTAGGCGAGGTTTACCAGGTGAGCAAAGGCATTGAAAAAAAGGTTTTAAAAGTAACCGGTTTGTTAGAAAACCGTACGGATGCCAAAACAGCCGTAATGTTTTATGAAGATCAAACGCCTGTGGAACAAACGTATAGCTATAAATCAGTTTTCGAATCTCCGATGATCAGGAGAGACCAGGGAGCAGGCCGACCAACCAAAAAAGATCGACGTGAAATTGACGATTTGCAAGATGGATTTTTTGATCAGCCAAAAAACTGATACTGTTTTTATGCCGATAAAAACAGTATCAGTTTAATATTTGATATTTAAATCTGAAGTTAACCAGTTTTTAAAAGGAATTTGAGCTTCTTCACGCAATAGTTGCGAAGCTGGCAATTTGCGATTTGTGAGAGGCTGTTCTATTTCGTTATAAATCAACTGATCGTCAAAGCCAATTGCTGCTGCATCTGCTTTGGTATTGGCATAATAAATATGATCCAGGCGCGCCCAGTAAATTGCACCCAAACACATCGGACAAGGTTCGCAACTGGTATAAATTACACATCCTTCCAGTGTATGCGTATCTAACTCTTTGCAAGCCAACCTGATAACTGAAATTTCTGCATGAGCTGTCGGATCTTTTTGCGGAATTACCCGATTGGCGCTCCGTGCCACAACCATTCCGTCTTTCACAATCACAGCACCAAACGGACCGCCCAATCGTTGCTCAACATTTTGCTCGGAAAGCTGTATGGCCATCCGCATAAATTTTTCATGATTTTGTTGATCCATATTTTTTGCCATTAAAAAACCCCGGTTAGGCCGGGGTTAAAACTCAAGTTTTTAATTGGTAAAAGTTCGCTATTTTTTATCTTTTTTATAATTATCGTTCAAAATCTTTACCACATCGTTGGTTACGTTCAGGCTTTCATCACCAAATAAAACCGTTGGGTTAGCTTTAGAGTAAGTCAGGATCAGTTTATAACCTTTATCCTTGGCATAACCTTTCAAAAAGTCGGCAATTTTATCATACAATTTTGCATTTTCTGTACCTTGTTCCTGCTGAATTTGTGCACTTGCATTTTGATTATACGTTTGCAATTCTTGCTGTTTGCGCGCCAAACGCTGCTCGGTTGCGGCACGCTGATCAGCACTTAAAGTTGCGGCACCTTTTTGATATTCGGCCACTTCTCGCTGAAAAGCCTGACCTTTAGAAGCCACATCAACCTGTGCACGTTTGCCTTTTTCTTCCAAACGGCTGCTCATGTCTTTAAAATAATCGTATTTGCTTAGCAACGAATCAGAATTTACATATACAATTTCTGCTTTTGATGATACAGCAACGGTATTATTTTCGGCAGTTGTAGTGGTGGTTTGCGGCTTTTGGTTACAGGCCATTGCCAGGGCGGCAACAGCTATTCCTAAAGTAATTTTGGATACCGTTATTTTCATGTTTTTTCAAAAATTTTGACAAAGATAATCTTTCAAAACAAGTATCCTAATCTTTAAAAAATCGTGTTTTAAACAGCTGTTTTGTGCTGATTAATACTGTTTTTATCGCCTAAAAATCGTATTTTTGAAGGTTAAAGTTTGATATAGCTTATGAGTGAAACAAAAGAATTGTTAGAAGACAAATCCAATTATTCTGCGGATAATATCCAGGTACTGGAAGGTTTGGAAGCGGTACGGAAACGCCCGTCTATGTACATTGGCGATACAGGCGTAAAAGGTTTGCACCATTTGGTTTACGAAGTGGTGGATAACTCGATAGATGAAGCACTTGCTGGCCATTGCGATACTATTATTGTGAAAATTTTGGATGGAAATTCCATCTCCGTAAGTGATAACGGCCGCGGTATCCCAACTGGTTTTCATCAAAAAGAACAACGCTCTGCGCTGGAA
>JBPBQN010000088.1:0-30429 GCA_050954865.1 Janthinobacterium lividum
TACAAATCGTGATGCGTTCTGACAGAAACATAAGGTTTTGAACCGGTTCACAAAAGATGGGTCGTGGAGCGAACCTTTGCCTGGTTCGATAACGACCGCAGGCTATGCAGAAACTATGAACTGCTGACGGAAACATCAGAAGAAATAGTCAAACTATCCGCTATAAAACTATTACTCAACAAAATTTAAACAGGCTCTTAAAATTCCTTTTAAAAACGAAAGCCAGAACAATTGCTCTGGCCTTCAATAAAAATCAAAATGAGCAACTCAACCTAAACCACTTGCATACTGTTTTTAACCATATAATTTATGCCTTTTAACGGGATGATCACCCAATCCGGGCGATGTTTTAATTCATAAATCAGTTCGTTTAAAGCTTTTTCCAGCAGGAAAACCTGTAGCAACGTGTTTAAACCTTCTTTATCTTTCGGTACGAAACCGGCATCTTTTACCGTATCCAGATAAGCTTTCATAAAAAATCCGCTGATGTAATGATACCATTGCTCGGCAAAAGGCAGCAGCTTGGCAATATCTTCTTCCCGAACCTGATTATCCGCATACAAACTCCGGTAAGCAACATAATTAAAAGAGCGGAGCAGGCTGGCCACATCTCGCAAAGCTGATCTTTTGATGCGCCGTTCGCTGAAACGCCTTTCCGGATCGCCTTCAAAATCAACAATGAAAAAATCTTTTCCGGTAAATAAAATCTGTTCCAGGTTATAATCACCATGAATCCGGATTTTATCAACCTCAATGCTTTTACTATAAATGGTTTTGAAAATCTGCAAAATTTCCTGCTTGGTCTCCAACACTTCTTTTGCCACTGTTTTTTCATACTCCGGCAAATTCTTCAATTTAGCATTTAACAGGCTAAAAGCAGTACGCACCAAAGCCTGCAAGCCCGAATACAGCGAGCGCTGGTAATGCAACGAATATTCTTCAGGTTTGAAATCCGGCAAAGCGGTACCCGAAGCTAAAGCCAGATGCAATTCGCCGGTGCGCTGCCCAAGAGTGTGCACGCGATTGGCCACCATTTCATCCAGCAGCTTAACCAGATAAGCCGGCATTTCATCGTAAAGCGATGCGCTGGTTAGCGTACCTTTTAAAGAAGTGATTACAGGCGGCATATCCGGCAGGGCAATTACACGTTCGTTAAAATCGCTCATTCGGTCAAACATATACATCCAGCCATCGCTGTTGTTTTGCACTATTTCCTGCATCATGCCGAGCACCATGTTTCCGTTTTCAAATTTCCACTCAATCGAGCCTTCCAAAGCGGGCGTATTCCTGAAATCGGTTTCGGAAGTTAGAAAACGGATGATTTCCAAATCAGAGTTAATCACGTAATCCACTTTCCTGAAAATCTTTACGCAGAAAATATTGTCGTAAACAATCAGCGTATTCAATGGCGAAGCAGACAAAACCCGCGGCTTGATTTTTTCCTGCGCTGTGAGATGTTTTTTCAAAGATTTGCTGCCTTTAAAAATCAATTCGCTGCCTGGAAGATGGATGGTATGATGATTGGCTGCCAGTTCTAAAATCGCCATTTGCAAATCAATGCCGTAAATAGCATCATACAAAATTCCTTCCTCACCGTTCACCAGCAGTTTTGCAATGACGGCATCCGGACAATTTTCCTGAATTTTAGACGAAAACGCTTGCCTGCCAAATGCAACGGGCAACTGAAATTTTTCGGGGAAACCGGTTTGGTAAGCCACTTCGATCAGCAAATAAAAAATGCTGTTTTCTGCGGAAGGTACTTCGGCAATATCCGTAATTTTAAGGTTTTCAATGCGTTTTTCCCGGCCATCAAACCAGGGCATGTGCAACAAAAAGCTTGGTAAAATATCGTTTTCAAGTTTTTCGATGGCTTCTTTTGAGGTGATATTTTTCCATTCTTTCAGCTTGATTAAAGGCAATTCTGCGCTGTCTTTAACGCCGGATACTTCTTTTATCAGCTCAAAACACTGGCAGGCGTGCGCACCCAGCGTGAATAGATACGGCAAATCAGGTTTAACCTGCGGAAAACGGTTTTTACTCATCACTTCCACCGGCACGTAACCGGTAAATGCATCCAAATTCAGTTCGGCTGCCTGCGGATAGCGCGATAAATTGGCCACAACCAGCATCACTTGATCCTGGTAAGTACGCGTGTAAACCAGCACTTTTGCGTTTTCCGTTGGGAGGAAATTTAAATCGCCGCGACCAAAAGCTTTATACTTTTTTCGCATGGCGATCATCCTTTTGGTCCACCACAATAACGAAGAAGTATTTTTAGACTGAAGCTCCACATTCACCGCTTCAAAATGATACTGCGGATCCAAAATCAGCGGCAAATATAACTGCTGCGGGTTGGCCTGCGAGAAACCGGCATTCCGATCAGAAGTCCATTGCATTGGCGTGCGCACGCCATCACGATCGCCCAGATAAAAGTTATCGCCCATGCCAATTTCGTCACCGTAATACAAAACCGGCGTGCCGGGAAGCGTATAAAGCAAACTGTTCAGTAACTCGATTTTATTGCGGTTATTTTCCAAAAGCGGAGCCAAACGATGCCGGATACCTAAATTAATCTTTGCTTTTGGATTTTTAACGTACGATTTGTACATGTAATCTCGCTCCTCGTCGGTTACCATTTCCAGCGTTAATTCATCATGATTACGCAAAAAAATTGCCCATTGGCATGTTTCCGGGATGGCCGGCGTTTGCTCAAAAATATCTGTTAGAGGATAGCGGTCTTCCATTTGCAAAGCCATAAACATACGCGGCATTACTGGGAAATGGTAATTCATCTGGCACTCATCGCCATCGCCAAAATACGCAGCGGCATCTTCCGGCCACATATTTGCCTCGGCCAAAAGCAACGTTCCGGGAAAATTGTCGTCCACATATTTCCGCAGCTTTTTGAGGTAATCATGCGTTTCTGGCAAGTTTTCGCAGTTGGTGCCATCGCGCTCAAACAAATATGGCACCGCATCCAGCCGAAAACCATCAACGCCCATTTTGCACCAGAAATCTAAAATCTTGAAAACTTCATTTTGCACCGATGGATTATCATAGTTCAAATCCGGCTGGTGACTAAAAAACCGGTGCCAGTAATATTGATTCGCCACCGGATCCCAAGTCCAGTTGGAAGCTTCAAAATCCTGGAAAATGATGCGGGCATCTTCAAACTGCTTGGTATCATCCGTCCACACATAATAATTGCGGTGATTAGAGCCAATTGGTGCCGTACGCGCACGCTGAAACCACGGATGCTGATCGGAAGTATGGTTAATTACCAGTTCGGTAATCACTTTTAAATCACGCTCATGCGCTTCTTTCAGCAGTTGTTTAAACTGTTTGATGTTGCCGTAAGATGGATTAATTTTGTAATAATCAGCAATATCATAACCATCATCGCGCAGCGGCGAAGGATAAAACGGCAGCAGCCAGATAGCCGTTACGCCCAAATTTTGCAAATAATCAAGCTTTTGCAGCAAGCCTTCAAAATCGCCAATGCCATCGCCGTTTCCATCGCAAAAGGCTTTAATGTGCAGCTCGTAAATCACGGCATCTTTATACCAATGTATTTTATCGTCTAATATCGTTTGTTCAGGCATCTCAGCTTTAATCAGTTTTAGGACTTAACTATTTGTGTTGATGTTTTTCAAAGGTAACCCTGTTTTAAGGATTGAGGCATCCGCAGACACATAAATTTAGTTGATAAAAACAGCATTGATTTGTTGCCATACTTCTTTTACCCAACATTTTTCATGGTCTGATTTACGGCATCCAAGTAAAGCCTAACCAAAAAACTGCCTGACCGTATAAGAAATACGTAAAATGCTCTCGCTTGAATTATAAATTATACGCAAAATGATGGCCAACGCTACAGCCGGTACAAGTGATAATTCCATACAATTTATCCAACAGTTTTTCCAGGATCAAGTTAACCAAAATCCTGATCATCTTGCAGTTATTTTGGGTGATGAACAGCTTGATTATCAAACATTAAACAAAATTACGAATGCGCTGGCCAGCAGTATTGCAAGCTATAAAAACAGTTCGCCATTTGTAGCTATCAGTACCACGCGATCTGTAAAAATGATTATTGCCGTGCTGGCCGTTTTAAAAGCCGGAAAAGCGTATTTGCCGTTAGATCCAACACAGCCTGCAGAACGATTGAAGCAGCAAATTGAAGATTCTGGTGTGCAGCTTTTTTTAGCAGAAGATCAGGAACAATCGTTTTTTGAAGAATTTGGCTTGCAGCCGGTTTCCGGCACCGCTCCTGCTGATACGATAATTACGCCCGACGGGCAGCCAAATCTGGCTTATTTGCTTTATACTTCTGGCTCTACGGGCGTACCAAAAGGCGTTTGCATGGGCCATTTGCCTTTGGTAAAACTGATCAGCTGGCAAAAAGAACAGTCGGTTTGCAATTCCAATTCCAGAACACTGCAATATGGGCCACTCAGTTTTGATGCTTCGTTTCACGAAATTTTTGCTTCATTTTCTACCGGTGGTACATTGGTTTTGATTAAGGATGATGATCGCCTTGATCCAAATAGATTATTACAATACATTGAAAATCAAAAAATTAACCGGTTATTTTTGCCTTTTGTGGCTTTGCAGTATTTAGCGGAGGCAGCGGTTTCGGGCAAAATTTTCCCGGCAAGTTTAGTTGAAGTTCAAACTGCCGGCGACCAGCTGAAAATCACCCCACAGATCCGTGGATTTTTCAGTTCCATGCCAGGTTGTAAGCTTTTTAACCATTACGGCCCCACAGAAACCCACGTGGTTACACAGCTGATACTGGATGGAAATCCGGAAAACTGGCCCGATCTGCCTACCATCGGTGTGGCAATTGATGGTACAGAGGTGTTAATTATGGATGAAAATTTGCAGCCGGTTGCTGCCGGAGAAACGGGTGAGCTTTGCCTGGCCGGTGTTTGCCTGGCCGAAGGTTACTTAAACCGGCCGGAGCTAACGATGGCAAAATTTCCTATCATTTTTTCTCCGGTAAAAGAAGCTATGCGCATTTACCGCACCGGAGATCTGGCCAAATTTTTACCTGATGGTAATATTGACTTTTTGGGCCGGATTGATCATCAGGTTAAAATTAGCGGTTATCGGATTGAGCCGGGCGAGATTGAAACTTTATTAAATCAATCTCCAATGGTTACACAATCCGTAGTGATAGCGCGTGAAGATGTACCCGGATTGAAACGTTTGGTTGCTTACCTCATTGCTTCCGGCAAAGAGCAGGATACAATAGCTTTGCGGCAAAACCTCGCTCAAAAGCTTCCAAATTATATGGTGCCTGCTGCTTTTATCTGGCTAAAAGAATTGCCATATACCAGCAGTGGTAAAGTTGACAGAAAGCAGTTGCCAGCACCGGATTTCCAGCGGCCGGAGCTTGCAAATACCTATCAGCCAGCAACAAACGATATTGAAAAACACTTAACTGAAACCTGGTCTACCTTATTGCAAATAGCAGAAATAGGCATCAATGATTCTTTTTTTGAGTTGGGCGGAAATTCTCTGCTGGCTTTAAAAATGATTGCGGCTATAAAAAAATCATGGTCGTATGCCGTGCCGGTTACCAAATTGTATCAGCATCCAACCATTGCGGCTGTTGCCCGGTTTTTGGTTGAGGGAGAAACCAGCTTCAACCCAAACCAAAAAAATAGCGGTAAAAGAAGCATGGGCAAAAGTGTGGCCATCATCGGTATGGCTTGCCGTTTTCCGGGAGCAAATAATCCGCAGGAATTTTGGGATTTGCTGCAAAACGGACGGGAAACCACCAGTTTTTTTACCGATGCAGAACTTGATACAAGCATACCTTCAACCTTAAATAACAACCCGAATTATGTAAAAGCCCGCGGTTTGATAGATGGCGCTGATCAGTTTGATGCTTCCTTTTTCAGCATCAACCCAAAAGCTGCCGAACTGATGGACCCGCAGCAGCGCGTTTTTTTAGAACTGGCGCGGGAAGTGCTGGAAACAAGCGGTTATCTACCCGCAAAATTTGAGGGTACAACAGGTGTTTTTGCAGGTGTTGGCAACAATACTTACTACCAGAATAATGTGCTGAAAAACCCGGAACAGGTAGAAAATTCAGGCAGTTTCCAGGTGATGGCTCTAAACGAAAAAGATTACGTTGCCAGCCGGGTTGCCTACGAACTGAACTTACAAGGCCCGGCAATCAGCGTTTATGCGGCTTGTGCTACGGGTTTGCTGGCGGTTGTGCAGGCGGCAGAAAGCATCCGGAACGGACGATGTACAGTTGCTTTGGCCGGAGCTGCGGCTATCACTTCGCCCCAAAAAAGCGGCAGTTTATACCAGGAAGGTGCGATGTTTAGCAGCAACGGACATTGTCGCCCATTTGATGCCGAGGCGCAAGGAACTGTTTTTAGTGATGGTGCCGGCGTGGTGCTTTTAAAAAGTTTGGAAGATGCCGAACGCGATGGTGACCCAATTTTTGCAGTGCTAAAAGGAGCTGGCATCAGCAATGATGGTGCTGATAAAAGCAGTTTTTCTGCGCCAAGTGCCGCCGGGCAGGCCAATGCAATTGTGCAGGCTTTGGAAGATGCGCAGGTTGAGGCAAGTGCTGTTTCCTACATCGAAACGCATGGAACGGCCACACCTATCGGCGATCCGATTGAGATTGAAGGTTTGAAACTGGCTTTCGGCAAGCAGCAATCCAATCAGTTTTGCGCCATTGGTTCTGTAAAAGGAAACTTTGGCCACACCACGGCGGCGGCCGGTATCGCCGGATTGATTAAAACGGTTCTGGCTTTGCAGCATCAGCAACTTCCGGCTTCTATTAATTACGATCAGCCTAACCCAAACATTGATTTTGAACACAGCCCGTTTTTTGTAAACGCCGCTTTAACAGATTGGAATACGGAAGAAAAAAGATTGGCCGGCGTGAGTTCTTTTGGCGTTGGCGGCACCAATGTGCATGTAATTTTAGAGGAATATCCGCAGCCGGAAAAAATTATCCATGTTCAGAAACCTTCGTATTTAATCAGCTGGTCGGCTAAAACCGAAAGCAGTTTACAAAACTATGCCGGTAAACTGATTGATTTTATTGATCAGAATCCGGAAACTGATCTGGGAAATCTGGCTGCTACCCTGCATCAAACCAGAGCAGATTTTAAGTTCCGGAACTTTTTAATAGCACATAATTTGCATGATTTACAGGAAAAACTGGAATCTTCTGCCGTAAAAAAAGCACAGCAGACTGAAAAAAGGCCGATAAAAACAGCATTCCTTTTTCCGGGACAAGGTTCGCAAAGCGTGAACATGAACCTGGAATTGTATCAGCAGGAAAGCGTTTTCCGTGAGGCAGTGGATGAATGTGCGGTTTTGCTGTTCCCGTTTTTGGGTGAAGATATCCGCAGTTTTATTTATCTGCCGGCCAGTAATCCGGCCTCCGCAGAAAAACTGAAACTGACACTTTATGCACAGCCAGCCATTTTTACCATGCAATATGCCATGGCCAAATTGTGGGCCAGTTGGGGTTTGCAGCCCGATGCTTTGGCCGGACATAGTTTGGGCGAGTTTGTAGCAGCACATTTAGCCGGCGTTTTCACGCTGGAAGATGCTTTGCAACTGATTGTTGCGCGATGCCGACTGATGCAAAGTTTGCCCGGCGGAAGTATGCTGGCCATCCGGATTTCGCACCAAAAGTTACAACAAATTTTGCCTGCGGATTTAGCAATTGCAGCCATAAACAGCCCTGAAAGAATGGTGGTTTCCGGTGCTTATGAAGCCATTGCAGATTTTATCCGCGTTTTGGATGAGCAGGATATTCCGTGCCGAATGATGGAAAACAAAAGTGCTTTCCACTCGGCCATGATGGATCCGATTTTGCAGCCTTTTGAGGAAATCGTAAAAACTGTTAAACTTTATCCACCCAAAATACCACTGGTTTCTACCGTTACAGGCACCTGGATTAAGCCGGAAGAAGCTGTAAATCCGGCGTACTGGTCGGCACATATCCGTAAAACAGTTTTGTTTAATAGTGCGGTCGACACTTTGTTAAAGGCGCACAATTTTCTGCTGGATATTGGTCCGGGAAACACTTTGACGCCGATGATGCGGCGGCAGGGCCTGGATAAAAACATCATTTTTGCAAGCGCAGAAGCACCTTCCGGAGAAAATGAATCAGTTTATGCCGGAATGTTAAAAGTGCTGGGCCAGCTTTGGGCAGCAGGTTTTAAGCCAGATTGGAAAGCGTTTTATGCTGCGCAAAATCCAACTAATATTTATCTGCCATCTTACGCCTACGATTATAAAAAGTGTTGGATTAATCCACCCGCAATTTTACCTGATACTTCTTTTATGCCAGTAAAAACAGCAGAAATACTACAACTTCCCGTTCAACACAAAAATTTGATTATGAATAATTTAGGAAATCAAATTAAAGCTATCTTGCATGAAGCTTCCGGGCTTGAACTGCAAGATGTACAACCCGAAACTACGTTTATTGAAATGGGACTGGATTCGCTTTTGCTGACGCAGATTTCCATTTCGCTAACCAAAAAGTTTAATGTTCCGGTTTCGTTTCGAAATTTGAATGAGCAGTTTGATACGATTGAAAGTCTGGCAGCCTATTTGGAAAGTAAATTGCCAGCAGCTGTAAGCCAGCCGCAATCTACAATCAGCGATCAGCAGCCAGTGATCAGCCTTGAACCATCAACTGCAAACAATTCATCCGTGCTCAATTTGCTGGCGCAGCAGGTGCAGCTGATTTCCGAGCAAATCAGTTTGTTGCAGGGCGATGAAAAACAGGTGCTAAAAAAAGCATTTGTTTCCGCAGAAATAAAACCGGCAGCTCTGCAATTGTCCGCAGAAGAAGCCATCGAAATTAAAAAACCTTTTGGTGCAACGGCACGCATTCAGCGCGAAAAAGGCACGCTAAACGAAGTTCAGCAAGAATTCTTAAAAAACCTGATCCTTCAATACAACCAAAAAACCGGCAGCAGCAAAAAACACGCGCAGCAAAGCCGTGCTTACATGGCTGATCCGCGCGTGGTTTCGGGCTTTAGTCCGGCCACCAAAGAAATCGTTTACCCGCTCATCGTTAACAAATCCAAAGGCAGCCGTTTGTGGGATATCGACGGCAACGAATACCTGGATGCGCTGAATGGTTTTGGCAGTAACTTTTTGGGTTATCAGCCGGAGTTTATCAAGCAAGCATTGCTGCAACAAATTGAAAGCGGTTACGAAATCGGTCCGCAACACCCTTTGGCCGCAGAAGTAAGCCAGCTGATTTGCGAATTTACTGGCGCAGACCGCGCTGCTTTGTGCAACACTGGTTCTGAAGCGGTTTTAGGTGCGATGCGCATTGCCCGAACAGTAAGCGGCCGCTCGCTGATTGTGGCGTTTACCGGTTCTTACCACGGCATTGCAGATGAGGTGATTGTGCGCGGAACAAAAATTTTAAAATCTTATCCAGCAGCTCCCGGAATTATGCCGGAAGCGGTGCAAAACATGCTGATTTTGGATTATGGCACGGATGAATCTTTGAAAATTATTCAGGAAAGAGCACACGAATTAGCTGCGGTTTTAGTGGAACCGGTACAAAGCAGACGGCCTGAATTTCAACCGATTGCATTTTTAAAAGAAGTTAGAAAAATAACAGAACAAGCGGGTGCTGCTTTAATTTTTGATGAAGTAATTACCGGTTTCCGGATGCATCCCGGCGGCGCGCAGGCTTTGTTTGGCATTAAAGCTGATCTGGGAACTTACGGAAAAGTAATTGGCGGCGGCTTGTCTATCGGAGTTATTGCCGGAAAAAAACATTGGATGGATGCACTTGACGGCGGTTTCTGGCAATTTGGCAACGATTCTGTGCCGGAAGCTGGCGTAACTTATTTTGCCGGAACTTTTGTGCGCCATCCGCTGGCACTCGCAGCCACTAAAGCCACTTTGATGTATCTGAAAACGCAAGGTGCTGATCTGCAAAAAAACCTCAATGCAGAAACAGGCCGCTTAGCTGCGTTAATGAATCAAACCTGCACTGAACACGCTTTACCAATTTACGTGGCCAGTTTTGGTTCGCTGTGGAAGATTAAATTTAAAGAAGAACACAAACATAACGAGCTGCTTTTTACGCTGATGCGTTTAAAAGGCATCCATATCTGGGATAATTTTCCTTGCTTTTTAACACAAGTACACACGCCGGAAGAAGTGAACCGCATCGCAACGGTATTTGCTGAAAGTGCGCTGGAACTGGCTTCCGCAGGTTTTTTAGGTTTCAACGATCCAAAACAGCAGCTGCAAAAAGTATCGATAAAAGAAGTACCGCCGGTTCCGGGAGCACGTTTGGGCCGGGATAGTAATGGTCAGCCTGCGTGGTTTGTGCCAAATCCAGAGCAAAAAGATAAATTTTTACAGGTTAAAGCACTTTAGTTTGAGCAGTAAACAAGCATATTATTTAGAACCGGTTGATTTTGACCCTTTTGCAGGATCAGCAACTGAACAGCATATTCCTTTGTCCAAACCGCAGGAAGAGATCTGGCTTTCGTGTTTGTTTGGCGGTGCAGATGCCAGCCGCAGCTACAATGAATCGGTTTCGCTGAAATTTTCCGGACAGCTCAATGAGCAGTCTTTGCAAAAAGCTTTGCAGGATTTGATAATGAGGCATGAATCTTTGCGCTGTGTTATTAAAAGCGATGGCAGTGAAATTTTAATCCGCGAAAATCAGGATGCAAATCTGATCGTACATGATTTATCCAATCAAACAAAAAACGCACAGCAAAATATTGTTGATGGTTTTTTGAAGGATGAAGCTTTACAAACATACGATCTGGAAAACGGGCCGCTTTTTAAAACCACGCTTTTTAAACTTTCGGAGCAGCGTTATCACTTTACGTTTAGCGCGCACCATATCATTTGCGATGGCTGGTCATTAGGTATTTTTTTGCAGGATTTAAGCAAACTGTACGCGGCTTATCAGCAGGGAGCAAAACCAATGTTGCCAAAAGTGCCGCAAATGAGCGATTACATTTTGGAGCAAGCAGAAGCAGTACACACAGAAGCTTTTGCACAAACACAGCAGTTTTGGCTGGATCAATTTGCTGCGAATATTCCGGACACGCAGCTGCCAACGGATTTTCCTCGCCCCAAAACCAGAACGTACAACAGTCGGCGTGATGATTTTAAACTGAATCCGCAGCTTGCATCTGCCCTGAAAAAAACCGGTGTAAAAGCAGGATGCAGTTTTGTGGTTACGCTGCTTTCGGCGTTTGAAATCTGGCTGCACCAATACACCAAGCAGCCGGAAATTGTGCTTGGTTTGCCAGCGTCGGGACAGGCAGCCAGTGGTTACTACGGTTTAACCGGGCATTGCGTCAATCTGCTTCCGCTCAAAAGTACGCTTCACCCAAAAACATCTTTTAACGATTATCTCAAAAAAAGAAAATCTGAAATGCTGGATGCAATGGATCATCAGCAATTCAGTATGGGAAGTTTGCTGAAAATGCTGCCGATAAAACGAGATGTTTCCCGCATTCCGTTGGTGCCGGTGGTGTTTAACATGGATATGAACATGGACGATGGCGTGGCTTTTGCCGATTTATCGCACCAGTTGCACTATAACGCCCGTGCTTTTGAAACTTTTGAGCTTTTTTTAAATGCCAGCGGTTCTGAACAGGATTTGATGCTGGAATGGTCATACAACACGCAGCTTTTTAAGCCTGAAACCATCCAGAAGATGATGATGGATTTTGAAAAGCTGCTGGATAAAATAATACAATTTCCGGATGATGATTTGAGTAGAATTTCTTCGGAACCAACAAAAACTTTAGTACCTCAACAAAAAAACATCAGTAAAAGAAGCATTGCAGTTAACGCGCAGCAACTACCCGAAATCATCAGCCTGAGCCTTAAAAAACATGCGGTAAAAACAGCAATCCGATTTCAAAATAATGAAATCAGCAATGAAGAACTGTTGTCGAGATCAAACCAAATGGCCGCGTTGCTGCTGTCAAAAGGCGTACGCAAAGGCAATTTGATTGGTGTTTCGCTGGATCGATCTATCGAAATGATCGTTTCGCTTTTAGCTGTTTTAAAGGCTGGCGCGGCTTATATTCCGCTTGATCCGAATTATCCGCAGGAACGCATTAATTATATGTTGCAGGATGCGGAAGCCGGTTTTTTGCTGATCAACCAAAAATACAGTAGTAAATTTACTTCATCAGCTCAGGTAATTTTGCTGGAAGATGCGTTGCAGGAAATGGTTTCTTATTCGGCAGAAAACCCGAATGTTGAGGTTAGTGGCTCAGATCTGGCTTATGTTTTATATACTTCCGGTTCTACAGGCAAGCCAAAAGGTGTACAAATTGAACATCACAGCTTATTAAATTTGCTGCAAAGCATCCAGAAATGGCCCGGAATTACGGCGGATGACCGGATGCTGGCACTTACAACAATTTCTTTTGACATTGCCGGACTGGAGCTTTTTTTACCGTTGATTAGTGGTGCAACAATTATTCTGGCTGATGCACAAACTTCAAAAAACGGTCAGACATTGTTTCAACTTATTAAAAATGAAAAGGTTAGTCTGATTCAGGCTACGCCGGCAACGTTCAGATTGTTGCTGGATGCAGACTGGAAAACAAAACTTCCAATCAGGATTTTTTGCTGTGGCGAAGCCATGCAGCCAGATCTGGCCGAAAAACTGTTGCCCGTTTGTGCAAGCTTGTACAACATGTATGGTCCAACAGAAACAACCATCTACTCTACCGGCAAACAAATATTTGATAATGAATTGATTACAATTGGTTTTCCGATTGATCAAACACAGATTTATATTCTCGACGAAAACTATCAGGCAGTTCCTCACGGCGAAATCGGAGAAATTTTTATTGCGGGCGATGGTGTGGCAAGAGGCTATTTAAACAAACCGGATTTAACAGCAGCCCGTTTTTACGATGATCCTTTTGATAAAATCCCGGGTAATAAAATGTACCGCACCAGTGATTTGGGCCGATTTTTGCAAAATAACGAAATTGAATATCTGGGCCGCGCAGATCATCAGGTAAAAATCAGAGGTCATCGGGTAGAGCTGGGCGAAATTGAAGCACTGTTATCCAAGCAGGAAAAAATAGTACAAACCGTTGTAATTGTGCGGGAAGATCTTCTCGGAAACCAGCAATTGGTTGCTTATATAATGGCACCAAGCGTTAATAAAAACGCTGAACAGCAATGGATTAGCATCTGGAAAATAGCGCTAAAAGAAGCATTGCCACCGTTTATGATTCCGGCCCAAATGGTATTGCTGGATGATTTTCCGCTTACGCCAAATAACAAAATAGATCGTAAAGCTTTGCCCAAACCTGCAGATTTACCTGCAGCTGATATGGCCGAAATTACTGCACCACGTACTTCTGTAGAGAAAATGGTTGCCGATATTTGGTGCGAAGTTTTGGGCCGAAGTTCCATCAGCATTTACGATAATTTTTTTGAGATTGGCGGACATTCGCTTTTAGCCGTACAGATTATGGGCCGGATTGAAAAAGAAACCGGCAAACGGCTGCCTTTAGCTTCCCTGTTTGAATCATCCACGATAGAAGCTTTGGCGTTGCTGCTGCAAATGGACGGCGAATCCATAACCTGGGATGCTTTGGTGCCAATTAAACCGAAAGGCAATAAAACACCTTTGTATATTGTTCATGGAGCTGGTCTTAATGTATTGCTTTTCAATACTTTGGCTATGAACTTGAACCCGGAGCAACCTGTTTATGGTTTGCAGGCCAAGGGTTTAAACGGTGTTGATGAACCGCTTGATAAGCTGGAAGATATTGCCGCCTATTATGTTAGCGAGATTGTTAAGCATAATCCAAACGGGCCGTATGTGCTTGCCGGCTACTCTTTTGGCGGCACAATTGCTTATGAAATGGCCAAACAATTGCAGGCAATGGGCAAAAAGATTAAAATCCTTGCCTTGTTTGATTCGTACGCGAATCAAACAGAACTTGCTTATCCAAAGTATATCCGGATTTTGCACAAATTTTGGAATTACTGCTGCCGGTTTTTCTACACGTTTGTTTTAATGGCTCAGAATCCTGCGGACACAATTCGATATAAATCGGAAACGATCCAAAGAAAACTGACGACGCTTTACTGGAAACTAAAAAAACAGAACCAGCAAAGTGGCTTTTTGGGATACTCGCACAAAATTGATGAGATGAACAAAAAAGCAGCAGAAGCTTATCAAATTACGCCGTACAACGGTAAAATCAATTTGTTCAGGGCGAAAGTAAGAACCTATTACATGAAGGATCCGGATTATCTGGGCTGGAAAAAATTCGCGCTAAAAGGCGTAAAAATTCATAACATACCCGGCGACCATAACTACATTTTTGCTCCGCCCAACGATAAAGAATTTGCGCAGGTTTTACAGGAATGTTTAAATGATGCCGAATAAAATTGCTTTTTAAAAACTAAAATCCTGCGTTATTATCAGCTTTAGTCCATTATTTTTAGGCTGATTTTGGGTCGGTAAAAGAAGCATTGCAAAACACGATGCTTCTTTTACCGATGTTTTTTTACCGATTTTGATCGTACAGCCAAACCCGCAAAAGCGAAATCAGCTGATCCACATCCACCGGTTTAGAAATATAATCCGATGCGCCGGCCTGAATGCAAGCTTCGCGATCAGACGGCATCACTTTGGCCGTAACGGCAATTATAGGTAAATTTTGATATTCCGTCTGCTGTCTGATTTCGCGGATACTTTCATAACCGTCCATTTCCGGCATCATCATATCCATCAGCACCACATCAGTTTTGTGCTGTTGCAGCTGCTCCAACGCTTCCCGGCCGTTGGTTGCCGTAACCACTTTCATTTTATACTTTTCAAAAGACCTTGTAAGCGAAAAAATATTGCGTACATCATCATCTGCAATCAAAATCGTTTTATCTTTAAGCACTTCCGGCAGCGATCCTGCTTTTTTAATAAGCTGATCAACAGTTACTTCTAGTTTTTTTTCGCCTTCCATTACATGCAGAAAGAGCGCTACTTCATCCATCACGCGCTGATATGATTGTGCTGTTTTTACCACGATCGAATCGGCAAAACGCAAAATCCGGTTTTCTTCTGCAATAGATAAATACTTGCCGGTAAAAACAATAATTGGGATACGATCCAGATCAGGTTTGCGGGTTATTTTTTCCAGCGATTCGTAAATGGTTTTGCCAGATATGCCCATGTCTAAAATTACGCAATCCACTTCCCTTTTTTGCAAGGTATTAATGCTCTGATCTAAATCTTCAGAAATTTCCGAAGTGATGTTAAAAGTTTCTAAAAAATAAGATAATGCTTTGGCATGCTGGTGGTTATCTTCCACAATCAGCACTTTTTTTGGACTGCGCAGCATGGCACTTTCCAGCTTTTCAAACAGCTGTTTCATTTGTTCGGCAGCCAGCGGTTTGTTAATAAAATCAATGGCGCCTTTTAACAAACTTTCTTTTTTTACTTCCAGAGAGGACATAATATGCACCGGAATATGCCGTGTGGCTGCGTTGCTTTTCAGCTCTTCCATCACTTCCCAGCCATCTTTTACAGGTAACTGTATGTCCAGCAAAATGGCGTTCGGTTTGTATTGATGCGCCATTTCCAAACCCAAATCACCTCGAACGGCAACCAAGCCTTTATACCCTTTTTCGCGCGAAAATTTCAATAAAGCATTGGCAAAAACAGTGTCATCTTCAATAATCAAAATCAGTTTATCGTTTTCTTGCAGCTGATCGCGATCATCTTTAATCTCTGCCGGAATCAAATTAATGAGATGCTTAGTACGAGAAGCAACAATTGGCAATGCTTCTTTTACCAGTGTTTTTTCAGCAAAAATCGGTTCGGGATTTCCGGCAAACCCATTATCGTTTGGTTTATTTAGCGGAACAGATAAGATGAATTTGCTGCCTTTTCCAGGCTCGCTTTGCACGTTAATTTCTCCTTGCAGCAGTTCGGCCAAACTCCGGCTAATGGAAAGCCCTAAACCTGTTCCGCCAAAATTTCTCCGGGTTGATCCATCGGCTTGTTTAAACGGTTCAAAAATCTGTTGCTGGTCTGCCGCAGAAATTCCGATTCCGCTATCTGCAACTTCAAAACGAATATATTTGCCGTTCTCTTCCAGTAAAATTTTCAGGCTCACCTCACCTTTTGCCGTAAATTTTAAAGCGTTGGAAAGCAGGTTTTTCAAAATTTGTTCCAGCCGGGTTTTATCGGTTTCAATAGTTTCCGGCAATTGCGGATCGGCTTTTATTTCCAGCAAAAGCTTTTTTTCTCTTGCAATCGGCGCAAACAAACCCTGCATTTCGGCCACAATTTCATCAAACGTAATTACTTCATAAACCGCCTCCATTTTTCCGGCTTCAATTTTCGACAGATCCAAAATTTCGTCTATCAGATTGAGCAAACCTCTGCCCGAACTTAAAATCACGTTGGCAGATTCTACTTGTTCTTCGGTTAAATTGGCTTCATCGTTTTCTGATAAATACCTCGATAAAAGCAGTATCGAATTTAACGGCGTACGCAACTCGTGCGACATATTGGCCATAAATTCTGTTTTGTATTGCGTGCTGCGCTCCAGTTCTTCGGCTTTTTGGCGGATTTCCTGATTTCGCTCCAAAATCATCAGGTTGCGTTGTTCCAGTAAAAAACTGCGGTCTTCTAAAATCTGGTTTGATTGTTCCAGTTCTTCCTGCTGCACACGCAGTTCTTCATCCGAAAGCTGTAGTTTTTGCGTGTAAACTTCCAGTTCGGCGTTCATGCTTTCCAGTTCATACTGGCGTTTTTCCAGCTCTTCGGTCTGCAATTGTGTTTTTGCCAAAAGCTGCTGCAATGCATCATTTTTTTTGGCCGAATTGAGCGCAATGCCAACATTATCAATCACATGATTTAAAAAACGGATAATTTTTTCAGCATAAATTGTTGTAGCAGCCAGCTCAATCACACCTAAAATATGGCCTTCGTAGCAAATTGGATACGCCAAAATATCGGCAGGCTTAATTTCTCCGCCGGCATAATTCAAGCTGATACTGTTTTTATCGATGTTTTTTAAGCGGATCAACTTTCCGTCCAGCGCACATTGTCCGCTTAAACCTTCGCCCAGTTTTAGTTTATGCTGAGCATTCAGCGACAGCGCATAACTGCTTTTCAGCTGCAATTCGTCATCATTCCAAAGGTAAAATGCACCCAGATAACTGCCCGAATAAGCAATCAGATATTCCAGAATAACTTTTGTTAAGGTTTGCAACGGCTTCTCTCCCAGCATGGCTGCGTTTAAACCGCTCTCACCGTTTTGCATCCATTCGTTTTCCTCCAGATTTCCAAATGCAAAATCCAGTGAATCAGCCATTTTATTTAAAAACCCAGCAACATTACCCAGCGTATCCTGATCATGTGTACTGGGCCTGGTTTTATAATCTCCGCCAGAAACACGGCCAGTAATTTCCTGCACAATTTTAAGTTGCCTGGCGGCAAGTTCTTCTTTTTCCTCCAAACTAATGCGCAACTTGATGTTTTCTAAATATTTTCTGCGGAGTTTGGAATAATATACGGCAGCAACAATTAAAGATAAAAGCGTTGCAAAAACGATGATAATCGGCGTAAAAGCATTCAGAAAATTTTGCGTTTTGTTAGAACCGGAAAGCAATGCGTTTTCATGATTTTCCATATCAATAATTGCTTGCCGCAAAGCATCCATCTCGGTTTTGCCTTGTTTTAAATCATCAATACTAATGTGTTTTCCTACTCGTTTTTGCTGGATCAGCTGTTCCAAACGCTGTAAGCGCAGAGTTGATGCTTCTTTTAGCCTAACAAGATTTTGCTGCTGAATAGGATCGTCGTTGGTTAATTGCTGTACTTCTTTCACCGCCTCAAATATCTTCTGATCAGCACCGTAATAAGGCTGCAAAAAAATGTCTTCGCCCGAAAGCAAAAAACCACGTTGACCAGTTTCGGCATCTTTCATGGTCGAAATAATGCGTTCCAGTTTAGAAATTACTTTAGTGTTCTTATCTACAATCTGTGCATTGCTTAGCAAATTATGAATGCTGATATATGAAGCTACCGAACTGATGATAACCAACAGCAACGACAGCCCGAAACCTAATTTTAAATCGCGGTTAATTTTGGTTTTCATGAAACCGAATAAGTTTTAAACGTGTGAAGATTGCTCCTGATAAACAGGCAGCGTAAAATAAAAGGAAGAGCCTTTGCCCGGTTCGCTATCCACACCGTAACGGCCGTGGTGGCGTTTAATAATTTCGGCACAAATGTATAAACCCATGCCCAAGCCCTGGAAACGGTTGGATGTTTCTTCTACCCGGTAAAATTTGGTAAATAAATCAGCCTGTTTGTCTTTCGGAATACCGATGCCAGAATCGGTAATGTTGATCATTATTTCATCGCCCGATAACAAAGAAACATCAAATAAAATTTCGGATGAGTTGGGCGAATATTTAATGGCATTGGTTAAGTAATTTAAAATAACCTGTTCGATCCGAAGCTGATCGCCAAAAATTTTCAACTCCGCTTTACCAGTTTTCAGGATAGTATGACTTGGATAAGTTTGCTGTACAATATCAACTGCATTATCTAAAACCGGATCAATTTCAAAAACGGTGTTTCTAAAATCCAGTTTACCGCTTGCAATTTTGGAAGTATCCAGCAAATCATCAATCAAGATATTCAGTTTTTCTAATTGCTGCCGCGTACGTTCCAGGTATTTTTTAGCATCTTCTTTTAAATCACGATCAAACGAGCGTTCTACCATTTGCATGTAGCCTTTTATAGAAGTTAAAGGCGTTTTAAGCTCATGGCTGGCCATCGTAATAAACTCATCTTTAATACGTTCTGCCTGCTTTCTAAACTCAATTTCTTCCACCAAAACCTGCTGCATATTTTGCAGGGAAACGGTTTGTTCATACAATTTGATAAAGGTTTTTATTTTAAGGATCAGCACATCCGGATCAAAAGGTTTAACCATATAATCCCGGCCGCCGGAAGCGTAACCCTTGCTGATAAACTGTTTGTTTACATTTACTGCTGATAAAAAAATGATCGGAATATCCTTGGTTTTGCTGTATCCGGAAATAGATTCTGCTACCTCAAAACCATCTAAACCAGGCATTTGCACATCCAGCAAAATCAGGTCATAATTGTTTTTGAGCACTTTTTTTAATGCGTCTTCTCCGGATAAAGCCGAATCAACCTCATAATGATGCTTTTCGAGGATTCTTTTAAGCGCAATTAGATTTTCAGGCTTATCATCAACTATTAATATCATCCTAAGATTTATGTAGATCAGGCTAAATTAAAATATATTTTCTTTTATACGAGAAGCGCATATAATTTGATTTGAAACTGATTTACAAAAAAAATATTACTTCTGTAATTCTACTTTTTTTCAACATTGCCCTGTGGCGGCAACACGGCCACATCTTTTTCCACTTCTGTTTGCTGCACATGCACAGCATACTCGGCCGGTGCTATTTTTATCCCATAATATTCGGCATAAGATTGCGTAAACTCAGCCCCGAAATATAAAATTGCAGCTGTATAATATACCCAAACTAAAATCACAATCAGCGATCCGGCCGCGCCATAAGCAGAACCGGTGCCTGTGGTAGAAATATAAATTCCGATTAAAAACCGGCCAATCATAAATAAAACAGCGGTAAACAAAGCACCGGATCGTACATCTTTCCAGCCAATTTTCACATCCGGCAGCACTTTAAATATCACACCGAACAATACGGTAATCACAATAAAACTGATTACAATGTTGATGATGTTGATAAAAATTACAGTTATATCCGGCAAAAAGCGCGTCAAAATTCCGCTTAAAGCTTCTACCATACCGTTAACAACCAACGATACGATCAGCAAAAAACCTAAGCCAACAATTAATGACGATGACAGCAACCGATCCTGAACTAACTTCAGCCAGCCGCGTTTGGGCTTTGCTTTAACTTTCCAGATCATGTTGATGGAATCCTGAATTTCTGCAAAAACACTCGTGGCACCAAAAAGCAATGTAATGCCGCCAATTACCGCAGCCGAAGTGGTTTTGCCGGATAATTCTGCACTTTTAATCATAGACTGGATTTGTGCAGCGGCCTGATCGCCTACCATTCCATTGATGCCGTTAAAAATTTTATTGTTGCTGGCTGCATCTTTTCCTAAAATCAGCCCAACGATAGAAAGCAGCAGCAGCAGCAGTGGTGCCAGCGAAAACACGGTATAATACGCCAGCGAAGCGCTCAGTTTTAAACCTTTATCATCCAGAAAACCGTTAAAAGCACCAGTTAAAATTTTAAAGCCGTGTTTGAATGCCTTTATCGTGAAGTATTTTTTTATTTTTTTAAACATCATCCGTTTGTTTTGTACCGAAGCCAAATTTACAATAAACCAGTTAATGGGCTTGCGTTTTTTATTGTTTAGCCGAATTACCGGAAAATATTAACTTTAAACGCGCAGCCGATACTGTTTTTATCCACCTAAATTTGGCGAAAACGACAGCTGCAATTTTTTAAATTTAGTATTTTTCAATTTTATGTCGATAAAAACAGTATTCGCTTTTTTGTTATTGCTGATAATTTCCGGTTTTACACAAGCGGCAGAAGTGCACATCAACCAATTTATGCTGAAGGAAAACCCGTTTGCAAAAGATGAAGTTGCGGTTGTGGCTACAGATTCTGCCGGAACGGTGCAGGAAAACATTAACGGTTTATTTAATTTCACCGTAAATGGTTTTCATGAAGAGTTGAAATTTGAAAACGGAACGGCTTTTTATCACCATAAATTAGAAAAATCCAGCTTTTTGTATTTAAAACATCAAGACGATTTTTCATCGCATGCCAATTTGTTTTATATTTTCAAGCACGATTCTAAGCTTGATCCTTACAAAATCAGTTGGAAAGTGTTAATTGCCATTCCGATTATCCTGATTTTGCTGGGCTATTTATTCAAGCGTTTTCTGATTATTGCTGTAGTGCTGTTTCTTTTTTTCAGCTATTTTAACTATCACGGCGGCATGAGTTTAAGCACTTTTTTTGAAACGATTTTTGACGGATTGAAGCATTTGTTTTAAAATGGCATGCCAATACCAAAATTGAGTTGCATGAAACTGTATTTTTCGCCGTTATTTTGGAAATAATTATTTTTGAAACTTCCGGAGCTGAACAGTTCTCCCAAATGATTTACCAAAACCCATTGATCGCTGCCGCTAAACTGCGGATCTTTAAACTTGAAACCAGCATCCAAACGAAAAACAAAAAAGTTTAAATCCAGCCGAATACCTGTCCCGATGCCGATTGCAGTAGTTTTGGGCAAAGAAGCTAAAGTAAATTTACCGTCCGGAACTTCATCTTTTAAACGCCAAACGTTACCGATATCGCTAAAAAGCGCGCCTTTTAATTTCGAACCAAAAAAGTTATCGGCAATTTTGTACCGGTATTCTGCATTAGCCACAATTTTGATTTCGCCAAACTGATCTAGGTATTTAAAACGCGCGCGCTGATCATTATTTGCATAATAAGTGGCACGGTTGAAACCGCCGGGACCAAGCGTTCGCGGCAGCCACGCACGCATATCATTTGCGCCACCTACGTAAAAGTTTTTCTCGAAAATCAGCTGACTGCTGTTGCCGTAAGGCACGCCAACGCCAGGATTTAAGCGGAAAATAACCTGTTTTTCTCCGCCCAAACTTTTATAAAATCGAAGATCAGCTTCGCCTTTAATATACTGCGAAAATGCTTGGCCCAAAACAGTTCGTTGCCCTAATGTATCTTTTGGCGCGTTAGTCAGTTTACTGATCAAAGCGAGTGAATTGCCGCCCAAATCCACACTTCCCCTAAAATAAATAAAGTTTTGGTAGCTGTTTAGCAAGCTGTAGTTACGCGTGTAAGTATATTGACTACCGGCTGTAAAAACCGTGCGGCCAATTAAATAGATGTAGGAATACCGGTTTTGAAGCAGTAAATCTGTTGCAGCAGTTGGATCAATTTTTCCACTGGAAAATTCAATATTAATCGGTGTAAAAGAATGTAAGCTGCGATTATCTGGCTTCCAATCGTAGGTTACGGAGTTGATGATACTTTTGCGGGCAACCAAGCCATCCTGATAAAAATATTGAAAGTTAGAAGCAAAAGTAGTATGCGGAATGCCAAACTGGCCCAAACTCCAGATGTTAAACGGCGAAATAATGCCCGGATAAGTCAGGTTTGCGCCAATTCTGAAATCCTGATTCTGGATTCCGTTGCTAACAGCAGCCTGCTCCTGCGCGTTATCGTACAAAATGCTGTAATTAAATTTTATCTGTAAAATTTCGGCACCGCCAAATAGGTTTCGGTTGGTATAAGTATTGGCAAAGTTGAAACCATAACGACCGTTGTTAAAAATTAATTCGCCCTCTACCCGATCAGACATTTTTTTAAGCGGAATCAGCTCGATTTTAGTATCCAAGCGATGGCTGCTATCGGCGGCTTTTTGATAAGTTGGACTTGGCACATTCCTAAAAACGTTCAGTTCTGATAAACGCGTTGTGGTTAAGGTCTGATTATCAATATTATAAATTTGTCCTTTTTTCTGGAAGATATAAGCCGTAATGTTTTTGGGCTTGAATTTTCCCGAAAAATCCACAAACCTGAATTGAGAATCTAATTGCAGTGTATCTGGCCTGCCGCGTTTTCTGCCCGAACTTCCGGTGATAGAAATCAGCGTATTATTGATTGTATATTTGGTATGTCCGCTTTTATTTTCAGGATTATCCACCTGTAAATCAACATTTACCAAACCTTTGCCCAAAGCCGTATCCACCGAAAAACTTACATATTGCCGGTAAAAATCGTAGTAACCATTGCGTTTCATCAGCTGAAAAAACTGCTCACGGTCATAAGCCAAACTGTCTTCATCATAACGTTTATTTGGTTTGATACGTGAAATCAGATTTTTGTTAGCGCGATACAGATTAACCAGTTTCGGATCATCGATGCTGTCTTTAAAACGGTTAACTTTAAACAACGTGCCGGGCGTAACGGTAAAAACCAGTTCTGCTTTTTTGTCTTTTATTTTGATCTCATCGGCAACAGAGGCTTTTAAAAAACCTTTATTCTGCAAAAATTTTTGAATCTGAACCCTGGAAAATTCTACTAAATTACTATCCAAAATTGCTGGTGCCTCGCCGATTGATTTTTTCCCTTTTCTGCTAAAAAGGTAATAAAACTGCAAATTTACCACGCTGTTGGGCTGCTGCTGTTTATCTACATAATTTTTTGCCGGTTCTGCAAATTCTTCCGATACACCTTTAATGGTAATTTTTCGCACCAAAGCCTGGTTGTCATTCAAACCGCGCGTCAGGCTACAGCCCGAAACCAAAATCAAGCTTAAAATACTTAAAATTGCAGCGGCAGAAAGTTTAGCGCGTAAGTATGGTCTCAAATCAAATCTCTTTTTTAAAATCATTACAACAAAAAAAACACCGGAAAGCACATGGCTTATTTCTGGTGGAAGGGCTAAAATCGGTTACAGATTTTTTGCAGTCCGATTTTTATACGATAAAAACAGTATTGCATACGCCACAATCCGAATCAAAAATGCTGAAAGTTTCGGGTAATATAAAGTTTCAGGAAGTTTCCGTTTCCGAGATGGAAAAGATCAGCAGTTTAAATACGCCGCAGGAAATAATTGCGCTGGTAGAAATCCCGCAGCAACCCGAAATCGACTTAAAATCTCTGGCCGGAAAATTTACGCTGATGCTGGACGGCGTGCAGGATCCGGGAAATTTAGGTACGATCATCCGCACGGCCGATTGGTTTGGCATCACGCAAATTATTTGTTCTGAAGATACGGTTGATGTTTACAATCCGAAAGTGGTGCAGGCCACAATGGGTTCGCTGTCGCGGATCAACGTGCATTATACCAACATACTGTTTTTACTGCCTCAAATTAAGCAACCCGTTTTTGGGGCGATGCTGAACGGCGAAAACATTTACCAAACTGATTTTGGCAACGAAGGTATTGTTGTGCTGGGAAATGAAGGCAACGGCATCCGGCCGGAAACGCAGCAACTAATCCGCAGAAAAATTACGATACCGCAACTCGGCAAAGCAGAATCTTTGAACGTTGCTATTGCGGCGGCTGTTTTTTGTAATGAAGTAAGCAGAAACAAGTTGAAATAAAAATTGACTGTGTACAATATTTTACTATTTTTGCAGGCTTAAAATATGGTCGGGTGGCCGAGTGGCTAGGCAGAGGTCTGCAAAACCTTTTACAGCGGTTCGAATCCGCTCCCGACCTCATCAAAAAATATTAAAAATCAGAAATCATGGGTGTTACTCGTTTAAAAAGAAAAGATAGAAAAAATAAAACTACTTCCCGTTTAGAAGTACAACATTTAAAATTAGCAACTAATTTAGAGTTGGGTTCACGTTCTGTAGAGCCTAAAAAAAGCCAGTTGGTAAAAAACAACGAAGCAATTAAAATTGCTTTAGGCTAGGCTTCTTTTAGCAGCATAAAATACAAATCCCGTTTGCTTCTGGCAGACGGGATTTTTTTGTTTGTGTTATGTTGATTTGTCTGTTACCTAACCATTTTAAAATTTTGACAATTTTTTGTCATTTCGACCGAAGGGAGAAATCCTATTTGAATAACAAATATCCTCCTGCGCTTTGAATAAGATTTCTCCCTTCGGTCGAGATGACAGCGTAGAAATCTTAACTTCTACTCAGCAAACTTTTACAAATCCGCTTAACCAAACCTGGCCCTTCATAAATAAAACCAGTGTATAACTGTATGAGGGAGGCACCAGCTTCCAGTTTTTCAAGCGCATCTTTTGCAGAATGAATGCCGCCAACGCCAATAATCGGGAAAGCTTTTTCGGATTTTTCTGACAAATACTTAATCACTTCTGTAGAACGTTGCGTTAACGGTTTTCCGCTCAAACCGCCGGTTTCGTTTTTGTTTTTTGTAGAAATTAATCCTTCCCGACTGATTGTAGTGTTGGTTGCAATTACGCCGGCAATACCGCTTTGCAGCACAATTTCGATGATGTCATCCAGTTGTTCGTTGCTTAAATCAGGAGCGATTTTTAGTAAAATCGGCCGTGCAATTCCATTTTTATAGTTGCGTTGCTGCAACGTTTGCAACAGTATTTTTAAAGGTTCTTTTTCCTGCAATTCGCGTAAACCAGGTGTGTTCGGCGAACTTACATTTACCACAAAATAATCTACCACCTCAAAAAGCCGGTCAAAACATTTTACATAATCATTTACCGCTTCTTCATTTGGGGTGATTTTATTTTTGCCGATGTTGCCGCCGATAATGAGTTGCCGGTTGCCAATTGTGCGTTGCCGGAAACGTTTAATTCGTTCTGCAGCTACATCCATACCTAAATTATTGAAACCCATTCGGTTAATTAATGCTGCATCTTCTTTTAATCTGAACATCCGCGGCTTTGGATTTCCAGATTGTGGCAGCGGCGTTACCGTTCCAATCTCTACAAAACCAAAACCGAGGTTGGCCATTTCGCCCATCATTTCGGCATTTTTATCAAAACCAGCCGCCAAACCAACCGGATTTTTAAATTTCAAGCCAAAAACTTCCCGTTGTAATCCAGAATTTTCTATGCTAAAAACAGCACGACTTAATTTTTTTCCGCCCGGAATCCGGTTAAAGCGTTTTAGGCTTCGGGTTACAAAATGGTGGATTTTTTCGGGATCGAACTGAAAAAAAAGCGGACGAATAAACTTGTACATAATTGCGGATGCTGTTTTTAGCAGGTATTTTTTAGTGCAGGATTTTATAAATCAATTCTTTCATCAATTCGCCGTGAGTTGCAGTGTTATCCACGCCTTTGCTCTTCACATCGTATTCACGCAAGTAACTGATTATCTGCATCATTTTACTAAAGTTGAAGGTTTTGCCAGCCTGCTCAAAATCTTTTACAAAAAACGGACTAACGCCCAATTCTTTCGCAACGTTTGAGGAAGATTTATCCTTAACGTACTGATATTTAAGCACTCTAGTAAAAAAAGTATTTAACGTTCCTAAAACCACCACAAACGGATTGGATTTCGGGTTGGCTTCAAAATAATTAATGATCCGGTTAGCTTTCAGCACATCTCTCCTGCTCAGCGCGGTTTGCAACTCAAAAACATTGTATTCTTTACTGATGCCGATGTTATCCTGAATGTGCTGCGTCGTAATTTCCTGTCCGGCAGCCACGTTTAGCATTAATTTTTCCAATTCGTTGGCAATTTTAGAAAGATCATTACCCAGATATTCTGCCAGCAAAGCTGAAGCCTGCGGCTGGATTTTATAGTTTTTCGCACCAACAAAAGTTTCCACAAAAGCCGGAATTTTATTATCGTACAACGGCGAAGATTCAAAAATCAGTCCGTTTTTTTCAATGGCTTTGTATGTTTTTTTGCGCTTGTCAAACTTGCCATACTTAAAACAAAAAACCAGCACGGTACTTTTCAGCGGATTTTCCAGGTAAGCCAAAAACGGATTTAGGTGCTTTTTGCTGTCGTCATCGCTGCCCCATTTCATGTCCTGTGCTTCTTTTACCAGCACAATTTGGTAATCGGCCATCATCGGATAACGTTTTGCAGCATTTAAAACAGCCATCGTTTCGGTATCTTTTCCATAAAAAACGGTTTGGTTAAAACCGCGTTCGGCTTCGCTCAGCAAATCATGCTCGATGTAATTGCTAATCTCATCAATAAAAAAAGGCTCCTCGCCATTCAGCAAATAAATAGGTTTTAATTTGCGGTTTTTCAGGTCTTTCAGGATGTCGGCTGCAGTCATTTCTGCTGTAAAATTACAAATTACGTTTAGGTTTGATGCAGTTTTATGCTGAATTTTGCCAGATGGAATTGCTTTGCCCGCTCAATCTGCCACCTTATCCTTTCAAAATCACGGAGCAAAACGGACAATATTTTCTGTTTGATGATCTCCGCAAAAAAACAATTTTAATTACGCCGGAAGAATGGGTGCGCCAGCATTTTATCCAATATTTAGTGGCACAAAAACAGTATCCAAAAACGCTGATTCAATTAGAAGGCGGTTTAAAACTGAATAAGTTAGCTAAACGAACAGATATTTTAGTTTATAATACTTCCGCAGAAAAAATTTTACTAGTAGAATGCAAGGCGCCTTCCGTAAAAATCACACAGAAAGTTTTTGATCAGATTGCCCGTTACAATATGGTGCACAAAGTGCCGCTTTTAGCTGTAACAAACGGTTTAACACATTTTTTTTGCAGAATTGATTTTACGGAAAAGAAATATTTTTTCCTGGAGAATCTTCCTGATTATAAGCAATTAAATTAATTTTTGCGAACTGTAAATTCATGCTTCTGATTGGATGCATTGTTTAAAGCTGAACAATATTAAAAAAGAGTCTGCACGTTGGGAAACCAAAGAAATAATTAGAAAACTGGCTTTGGACAATGGAAGCCTGGCTGTAAACTTTTAATATTATTTTCTTTGAAATTACTTTAGCAATGGATTTTTCTCCTTGGTAAAAACTTCATAAACCTTTTTATCCAGCCAACCCGGAATCAGTTTATTCAGCAAAACAGTTAATTTTCCCTGACCAGTCATCACCAAAATACGTTCGCGTTTTTCAATTCCATCAGCAATAATCCTGGCTACTTCTTCTGCGGTCATCATTTTTTCTTCATCCATGGAAGTTTCGCCGTGCGCCGTGCCATCGTTGGACAAAGCTGTGCTGCGGATGTTGGAAGCGGTAAAACCCGGACAAGCAGTCATCACATGTACACCAGTTTTCAGGTTTTCAACGCGCAAACTATCTAAAAAACCATTCATGGCAAATTTGGAAGCTGAGTAACCCGTTCGGCCAGGCAAACCTTTAAAACCGGCAATGGAAGAAACGCCAACAATGCTGCCTTTAGCTTTTAAAATGGCTTCCATCGCGTATTTGGTGCAGTAAACGGTGCCCCAAAAATTCACGTCCATCAGTTTTTTTAGCACAACTAAATCCAAATCTTTAAACAAAGCGCGCATCGAAATTCCGGCATTGTTGATCAGTACATCAATTCCTTTAAACGTATTAATTGCCTGACTGATCAACACTTTACAATCTTCTTCTTTGCTCACGTCGCATTGAACCGCTACTGCTTTTATACCATATTTTTTTTCGAGGCTTTGGCTGATTTCACATAAAGTTACAAACTGCCGCGCTGCCAAAACCAGGTTTGCACCACGCGCAGCCATTTCATTGGCCAAAGCTTCGCCAATGCCGGATGAAGCACCGGTAATCACCACTGTTTTTCCTTTAAAATTCATTAGAATTATTTATGTTGAAGGTTGATTGTTATAGATTTTTTCATGCGCTTTGTCATTTCGGCCGAAGGGAGAAATTCTATTCAAAGCGAAAGATTATTCAAATAAGATCTCTCCCTTCGGTCGAGATGACAAAGCGATTTGATAACAACTCAATTTTATACCGATAAAAACAGCATCAGCTTATCTTACCGAATTTTCATACAAAACCCGCGTTGCGATTGATCGGCCCAAAGTAATTTCATCTACATATTCCAGCTCACCGCCAAAAGCAATTCCGCGTGCAATAGTAGAAATTTTAAGTTCAAATTCTTTTAGTTTTTTGTGGAGATAAAAGATCGTCGTATCACCTTCCATCGTGGCACTCACCGCAAAAATCACTTCATTTACATCCGTATTTTTAATGCGTTGCACCAGAGAATCAATGTTCAGATCGCTCGGCCCGATACCATCCATCGGCGAAATCAATCCACCCAAAACATGATACAAACCGTTATACTGGCTTGTATTTTCTATAGCCATCACATCGCGCGTATCTTCCACTACACAAATCAACTGGTGGTTTCTTTTGGGTGAAGCACAGATTTCGCAAACGGCCGCATCAGAAATATTATGACAAACCTCGCAAAACATCACTTCATTGCGCAATTTACTAATGGAATTGCTAAAACGCTCCACTTCTTCTTTATCCTGATTCAACAAATTCAGCACTAAACGAAGCGCTGTTTTTTGACCAATTCCGGGAAGTTTAGCAAATTCGGCCACTGCGGTTTCCAGTAGCTTGGAAGAAAAATTCATAGTACAAATTTACGAAGAAAGTTGCCAGTTTCCGGTTGCGAGTTGCAAGTTTTAGCGTATAATTAACGGTTGCATCATGTAAATTTTAATACGACATTTGAAATCATCCTGAACAGGAAACCCGCAACTTACAACTCACAACCGAATTATGGCTCCCGGCATTCTCCTCACTTTCATCATTGGTTATTTTTTAGTGCTGATCCTGATTTCATGGCATACTTCGCGCAATTCCAGTGGCGATAATGATGCTTTTTTTGTGGCCAACCGAAATTCAAAATGGTATCTGGTGGCTTTTGGGATGATTGGTACGGCTTTAAGTGGTGTTACGTTCATTTCTGTTCCAGGAAAGGTTGGTTCGCCCGGCGGAGATCAGTTTGCTTATTTTCAGTTTGTGCTGGGTAATGCGGTTGGTTTTATCATCATTGCCACGGTGTTGCTGCCGTTGTATTATCGACTTAAACTCACTTCCATTTACAGTTACATTGAAGAAACTTTAGGCCATTGGAGTTATAAAACGGCAGCCGCAATTTTCCTGATCAGTCGTGTAATCGGTTCTTCATTTCGCTTGTATCTGGTTGTGATTGTGCTGCAAAAGTTTATTTTCGATAGTTATCACATTCCTTTTGCTGCCACAGTTTTAATTTGTTTGCTGCTGATCTGGAGTTACACGTTTAAAGGCGGACTTAAAACCATCATTATTACTGATAGCCTGCAAACGCTTTTTTTGGTGAGTTCGGTGTTTTTATCGATCTTTTTTATCTGTAGAAGTTTAAATCTAAATGTTTTTGAAGCTGCAGAAACGATTAAAAACAGCAGTTATTCTAAACTATTTTTTTGGAACGATTTTTTGTCCAGTAAACTTCATTTCACCAAGCAGTTTTTAGGCGGAATTTTTATTACCGTTGCCATGACGGGTTTAGATCAGGATTTAATGCAGAAAAACCTAAGCTGCAAAAACATCGGCGAAGCACAAAAAAACATGTTCAGTTTTACAGCAGTTTTTGTGCTAATCAACATTTTCTTTTTGAGCGTGGGCGCGCTCTTGTATATTTATGCCGCTAAAAACAGTATCAGCGTAGCCAAAACCGATTATCTGTATCCAACCATCGCGCTAAATTATTTGGGCGTTTTGCCGGCAATCGTGTTTATGTTGGGCTTAACGGCCGCTACTTTTGCTACAACAGATTCGGCCTTAACTGCTTTAACCACATCGTTTTGCATTGATTTTCTCAACTTCAACAAAAAAGAAAACACCAACTCCAGCCAGATGATAAAAACCCGTCATTACGTGCATATTGGTTTTTCGTTGATGCTGTTTTT
>JBPBQN010000089.1:0-22216 GCA_050954865.1 Janthinobacterium lividum
AACATTGGATTCGTCGCCGTCATCGCTGTCCGTAAACTGGATCAGTTTATCTTCCCGTTTATCTACTTTAGCCATCACCAAATTAACCACATCACCAATGCTGCGGATGCGTTTATGCTTTGTTTTTGCTGTATGAATTACAGTCGCAAGCAATGCTGGTTTTGCAATTGTTTGTGGTAAAACTTCCGTTTGTGGCTGTAACTTTAAACTGATGGAAGCATCTGGCACCGAAGCAAGTTGAATCTGTGATGAATTACTTTTAGAATTTTCTGATTCCAAACTTGGTTTTACTTGTGCCAAAGTTGGAGTTAAATTATCTTCAACTTTAGGTTTTGTATGAATAAAATTTTTAACAGTAATTACTTTAATTTTAGATTTTGCTGATACTGTTTTTATCACCTTATTTTTAGCCGATAAAAGAAGTATGCTGTTTTTATCACCCAAATTTATAATTTGATTTTTGCCTGGATCCTGTTTTTGCAATACAACTTTAGCTATTTTCTTCGGAATTTGATTAGTAACCAATTCCTGTTTCCGCAGCAATAATAATCCAACCGAAAGTATCACAATAAAACCAGCTGCAATTCGCAAAGTTGGAATGAAATTTTTCTTTTTAGGTTTTCTATCTAATTCCGCAGTTATATTTTGCCATAAGTTTGCAGATGGTTCTGCCTCGAAATCATCCAACTTGGAAGCAAACAAATCATCCAATGCTTTATCCGAAGTTTTCATACTTTGCTCCTTCCGTTTTGTTAACTTTTTCTTTTAAAATTGTCCGCGCTCTGGATAATTGTGATTTTGATGCACCTTCACTGATATTCATGATCTCCCCAATTTCTTTGTGTGAATAACCTTCAATCGCATACAAGTTAAAAACCATCCGGTAACCCGGCGGCAAGGTTTGAATAATCGCCAGCAAATCCTTCGCCTCCAAACTGCAAGCGGCAACCGAATTAACAGCTTGCTCTGCGCCAGACGTTTCCAGCTCTACCAACTGTATCATTTTGTGGTGTTTACGGTAATATTCTATCGCGCTGTGTACCATAATCCGCCGTATCCATCCTTCAAAAGAACCTTCGTTTTTAAAATCATTTAGCTTGCCAAAAACTTTAATAAAACCATTTTGCAGCATATCTTCCGCTTCCATCTTGTCGGTGGCATAACGCATGCAAACACCAAGCATTTTGGCAGCAAAAAGTTTGTAAAGCGTTTCCTGTGCTTTGCGTTGGCCAAGCAGGCAACCTTGTATTACATGCGTTAAGCTGGTTTCCAAAACAATCATTTACAAACAAGATGATTTACAATGTCGATTGGTTGCATCAATTTTAAAATTATTTTACCGATACTGTTTTTATCAGGTAAAAATATGCAACAACCATTTCGTAATAGTTTTATTATTTAAAAATGCGTATTTTCATTTTTCTCAACCTTAAACCAACTCATCCATATGCCGCGCTGGTTAAAAAACGTACTTAAAACAATTGCTTTTCTGGCAGGATTACTGCTTTTGGCACTCGTTGCCATAACCATGTACATCAGTTTCAACAAAAAATCTATTCTGGCTGATGTAACCAAAGTTTTGAACAAGAACTTGCATGGCGGAAAATTAACGATTGGCGGCATCAACCCAACTTTTTTAAAAGGTTTTCCAAATGTTTCGCTTTCGCTGAAAGATGTTGTTTTAAAAGACAGTTTGTGGGAAAAACACCATCATACGCTACTGGAAGCGAAAGATTTTGACATTTCCGTAAATACGTTTGCTTTGTTTAGAGGTGCAATTTTAATTAATAAAGTAACCATTAATCAGGCTAAAGTTGATTTGTTTACCGATAGCACTGGCTACAGCAACACAGCTGTACTCAAGAAAAGCAATCAGTCTAAAAAGAGTAAAACCGATGATGGAAGTTCAATTACAGAACTGCGGAAGTTTGTTTTAAATGATGTACAATTTGTGCTGAACAACCAAAAGGGACACAAACTTTTTCAGTTTAATGCCGATGAACTGAATGGTAAAATCGATTATTCTGGTGATAACTGGAATGCAAATGTTAGCTTGAAAGTTTTTGCTAAAAGTTTGGCCTTTAGCACTTTAAATGGAAGTTTTATTAAAGACAAGTTAGTTCAGGGAAATTTAAGCGCCAATTACGATAATCAAAGCGGCGTTATTGCTGTAGAGCCAAAAGTTTTAACTATTGGTGATGATGATTTTATTATTGGTGCGCAGTTTTTCACTAAAAAACGTGATGGCGATTTTATTTTTGACATTACCGAAAACAGCCTGTTGTGGAAAAATGCTTCGGCTTTGCTAGCACACAACATTTCCGAACATTTAAACATGTTTAACTTAAAAAATCCGCTGTCGGTGCATTGTTTGCTTGGCGGCAATTTTGATTCTGCCGGTGATCCATCGCTTTACGTTACCTGCAAAGTGATAAATAATTACCTCACTACGCCCAATGGCAATATTGACAGCTGTAGTTTTAATGGCTTGTACACCAATCGTTACGATAAAAATCAGCCTTTATCTAATGCTAACTCTGCCATAGAATTATTTGGGTTGAAGGGAAATTATGAGCAGGTTCCGTTTAAAGTTGATACCGGTATCATCAGCAACCTGGATAAACCGATCGTTAGCGGAACTTTAAAATCAGATTTTGCGGTTTCCAGATTAAACCATTTGCTGGGCGAAACCGTGATTTTTACAAAAGGAAACGCCAACTTAAATTTAAAATACCATGCGGATATAGAAAATTTTAAACTGGTTAAACCTGATATCGGCGGCGTGGTAAACATCAAAAATGCTGATTTTACTTATCTGGAAAACAAGTTAAATTTTAAAAACACTTCGCTTTCGCTGGATTTTTCGGGAGAAGATTTATTGCTGAAAAATATTCGTTTGCAAAGCGGGAAAAGCATTGTTGCAATGGAAGGCAGCGTTAAAAACTTTAAAAATCTGTACTATTCTGCGCCAGAAAAAATTGTGGTTGACTGGCAAATTCGTAGCCCGCAACTGTATTTGGGCGAGTTTTTAGGTTTTCTTTCTTCTGGAGCAAAAAAAACGGTTAAAAAAAACAACAGCACTAATTTTGCTGATCAGCTAAACATCGCGTTAGAAAAAAGCCAGGCAAACATGCACTTACAAATTTCCAAACTTTATTATTTTAAGTTTTTGGCTACAAATGTTAAGGCGGATTTGTTATTGTCTGAAAATGGCATTCAGCTAAAAAATGTAAATGCAAATAGTGCAGGCGGCACTTTTAACCTGAACGGAAGTGTTACACAAAGTGGAAATTTAAACCATTTTGCCATTAACACCAACGTTAACAATGCCAATATTGGCAACTTTTTTTATGCGTTTGATAATTTTGGTGTAACAGATTTTACCTACAAAAACCTGCGTGGTTTTTTATCATTAAAATCAAATATCGCCGGAAATTTGACTGATCTGGGCAAACTGGCACCAAACTCTTTGAGCGGAACCGTAAACCTCAACCTGAAAAAAGGCGCATTGATAGATTTTGCACCGATAAAAAACGTTGGAAAATTTGCTTTTCCGTTCCGAAATCTGAGCAACATCACCATTGATAATTTAGATGGAAAGTTTGATTTGTTGGGCGATAAAGTTAAAATCAACCCGATGATGATTAATTCGAGCGTGTTAAATATGAATATTGCAGGCGTTTATGCATTCTCCAAAGGAACTAATATTGCTTTGGATGTGCCGTTGCGCAACCCGAAAAAAGACGAAGATATCACCAACAAACAGGAACTGAATGAGCGCCGTATGAAAGGAATTGTGCTGCATATTTTGGCTTCGGATGGCGATGACGGCAAAATTAAATTTGGCTGGAACAGTAACCATAATTAAGGTTTGCGGTTAATTCTCAACCTGAAATTTAGGTTGGTAAAAGAAGCATCAAGCTGATTTTCTTTTTTGCAGATGTAACTTAATATTTTTACTGATGCTGTTTTTATCGCCTAAAAACTATATTAGGAGATGAAAAAAGCGTTCTTGCCAATCGGATTTTTACTGTTCATATTCACTTCAACTTTCGCCCAAAAACTTACTTTATTAAAGCCAGACCGTGTTTTCGACGGACAAAATATGCACGAAAACTGGTGGGTTTTAATCAGCGGAAACCATATTGAAGCGGTGGGCGATGCTAAAAACTTGCAAGTTCCGGCAACGGCAGAAGTAATTGATTTAAAAGGAATGACTTTGCTTCCCGGTTTGATTGAAGGACACTCGCATTTGTTTTTGCATCCATACAACGAAACTTCCTGGAATGATCAGGTTTTAACAGAAAGTCGTGCAGAAAGAACTGCGCGCGCAGCGGAACATGCCAAAGCAACGTTGTTGGCAGGTTTTACTACCGTTCGGGATTTGGGCACAGAAGGAGCTGGTTATGATGATGTTGGCTTGAAAGCTGCGATTGAAAAAGGTGCAATTGTTGGTCCGCGAATGCTGGTTGCCACGCGCGCCATTGTGGCAACAGGAAGTTACGGTCCAAAAAGTGCAGTTGCAGAAGCCATCATCCCAAAAGGTGCTGAGGAAGCGGATGGTTTAGACGGCATAACGCATGTGGTACGTTCGCAAATTGGTTTTGGTGCGGATGTAATCAAACTATATGCGGATTATCGCTGGGGAGCCAACGGCGAAGCAGAACCAACTTTTACGCAAGAAGAACTGCAAAAAGCCGTAGAAGTTGCCAGCAGCAGCGGCCGAACGATTGCCGTACATTCTGGCACAACAGAAGGTATGCGCCGCGCTATTGCAGCTGGTGTAACTACTATTGAACACGGCGATGGCGGCACACCAGAATTATTTAAACTGATGAAAGCCAAAGGAATTGCACTTTGCCCAACGCTGGCCGCTACAGAATCTATCGCAAGCTATCACGGCTGGAAAAAAGGCATCGATCCGGAAACGCCAGGCATAAAACACAAACACGAAATTTTTACAGAAGCTTTAAAAGCCGGCGTTACCATTTGCATGGGTGGCGATGTGGGCGTTTTTACGCATGGCGACAATGCCAAAGAAATGCTGCTAATGGCTGAATACGGCATGAAACTGCTGGATGTTTTGCGCTCGGCAACTTTGGTAAATGCTACTGTTTTTAAGCTGCAAAATTTAGGGCAGATTAAAAATGGTTTTCTGGCGGATTTGGTTGCCGTAGAAGGCAATCCGGTTACTGAAATTAAGGCGGTAAAAGAAGTACGGATGGTTTGGAAGGATGGGAAAAAGGTGAGGTAGGCTATATTTATAGCTTGATAATTTTTAATTTAAAAAGTTAAACTACATGCATAACTTATACAAAATAGACATATTAACAAAAAGTTTGCACTGGTAAACAGTGGAGAATATTTAATGAACATTAATCATATTGAAGAAATAATAGAGGCATGTAAAATTTATTTAAAGAATTGGAAACAAGAAGAAGTAGATTCTTATAATGCTACACTACTTTTGGAAAGACAAGACTGTAGAAAAAATACTAATAAATATAAAGAATTATTAAAAACATAAAAACTTCTGCGGGAAGAAAAACGCTTTTTATACTTAAATTTAAATAAACGCAATGGACTTTATAAAATTGGACTTTCAATTGATCCCGTTAAAAGAGAACGTACACTACAAGCTGAAGAACCTGAAATAGAAATCCCTGAAACATATAATGGTGGATTTAAATTAGAAAAACAAATTCATTAATACTTTGAAAATAAGAGAGTACGTAGCGAATGGTTTAATCTTGATGATAAAGATATCTTGATCATTAAAAATAAATTTATGAGCCCAACTTAAAACTTGCTTTTACTCCTTCAACCGATAGTATTTATAAATCTTCACCGCTGACATAATAATCAGCGAAAATACCAGCAAACCGATCACTCCAAAAATCCAACTTAACGCATTTTTTAAAACAGCCAGAAAAACAATAGCAAAAAGCAGTATGGTGGCAACTTCGTTCCAAATCCGGAGTTGGGTGGAAGTGAATTTGTAAACGCCTTTCCGCATTTGCAACATCATATTTCGGCAGATGAAATGATATACAATTAAGCCTAACACAAAGCCTAATTTTAAATGCAGCCAGCTTTGTTTTAATAAATCTGGGTTGATGTAAACCATAGCAATTCCGGCCAGCAATGTCAAAATCATGGCTGGCGTGGTGATGATGTTGAACAGTTTTTTTTCGATAATTTCAAACTGATCTGAAAGCACTTTACGCTCAATTTCTGTCCGGTCCTGCGCTTCGGTATGGTATATAAACAAACGCACCACGTAAAAAAGCCCGGCCATCCAGCTAACTACAAAAATAATATGGATGGCTTTGAGGTATAAATACATTTTTCAGTTGTCAGTTTCCGGTTGTGAGTTATCAGTTTGAGCGTTTGTCATTTCAACCAAAGGGAGAAATCCTAATCGAATATAATGCTTCTTTTATCCGTATAAATTAAGTTGCTTTGATTAAGATCCCTCCTATCGTTGAGATGACAAAGCTACGATCTGTCATTTGGCCTAAAGGGAGAAATCTTAATCCAGTATAATGCTTCTTTTGTCGGTATAAATTTAGGTATTTGAAGAAAATTCTTCGACAAACTCAGGATGACAAAGCAACGATCTACCGAAAACTTATAATCAATACCGAAATTCTTTAATCACTTCTACTGCATATTTCACATTATCAAACGGAATATCTGGCATAATGCCATGACCGAGGTTGAAGATGAAACCATTTTCGCCACGCATCCGCTCAAATAACTGGTGAATGCGTTGCTTAATTATGTTTTTATCCGCATACAAAATATGTGGATCCAAATTCCCCTGCACGGCTACTGATTTTGGCAACCTATTTTTCATGTCGAGCAAATCCACGTTCCAATCAATGGAAATGACATCTGGTTTGGCCTCGGCCATCAACGGCGCAAAAACAGAACTTCCCTTGCAAAAAGAAATTACGGGAATATCTTTTCGGTTTAAATTGCTAATGATTTCAGTAATGTATCGATGTGAAAACTCGGTGTAATCATTCCAGCTTAAAGCTTGTGCCCAGCTGTCAAAAATTTGTACGGCATTTACACCGGCAGCAATTTGTAAATTCAAATAATCCGCAGTAACCTTCGCAATTTTTGCCAGTAAACGATGTGCTAATCCCGGCTGATTATGCAGCATCAACTTTGTTAACTTAAAATCTTTAGAGGAGCCGCCTTCTACCAGATAACTCATCACCGTAAATGGCGCGCCTGCAAAACCAATCAACGGAATTTTACCATTTAAACGTTGCTGAATTACTTTGATCGCATCTGCAACATATTGTAATCTGTCGCCAACTTCGGTTTCTAAATTATCTACATCCGCAGCCGTGCGCACCGGATTTGCAAACCGCGGACCAACGCCTTGTGTAAAACTCAAATCGCCGCCCATCGCTTCGCCGGTAACCAAAATATCGGAGAATAAAATGGCCGCATCAATATCCAATAAATCAACTGGCAACATCGTTACATCGGCCGCAATTTCCGGCGTTTTGCACATCTCCAGAAAAGAATATTTATTTTTGATTTCCCAATACTGCGGCATAAAACGGCCGGCTTGGCGCATCATCCAAATTGGCGGACGTTCGGTAGGTTTAGAAAAAGCTGCATCGAGCAGTAAATTGTTCATCATAAATTTAGGGTGATAAAAGAAGCATCGGCTATCTTTTGCGCTGTTTTATTTCTTGTTCCAGTTTGGTAATTACGTCGCGCATACGGCTGGTCAGGTTTTCATTTTGTTTGAGAGCCAAACCTAAATAAGCCTCGGCTTTATCATACCGATGCTGCCTTACGTTGATATTGGCCACATGAACCAATGCTGCAACATGATCATTTACAGACTGTAACGGATATAGCGCTGCAATTTCATAATGATTTTCGGCGGCTTCAAAATCCTGTTTTTGCAGGGCGATGCCGCCCATCATATATTCGTAATAACCACGGCGTTTTTTGGCAAGCAATGCCGGGCGAGCTATCTGCCGGAGCAAATTTTCTGTTTTTTCGTAGTTTCTATCGTGGAAATCTTTGGCTGCTAAAACAACTGTTCCTTCCTTGAAATAACCCCAAACCAATACACCAATGGCTAATAAAGCAACGCCTATTATTTCATAAGCTTGTTCATAAATGCTAAAAAGCATCACTAAAATAAAAACAAAAATAACCAGCTGGCGCGCCCGGTTAGTAAACATATTTAATGATTATCGGTGAATTTGTAGCCTACGCCGCGGATAGAATGAAAGAAAACCGGGTTTTTAGGATCAGGTTCAAAGTATTTACGAAACGTTAAAATGAAATTATCAATGGTTCTGGTGGATGGATAAACGTCGTAATTCCAAACCGTTTCCAAAATCTGCTCGCGCGAAACGGCATCATTGCGGCGTTCAATCAGCAATTTCAGCAGCATCGTTTCTTTTTTGGTGAGTGGCGTAATTGATCCGTCATCATTAATCAACTCAAAAGAATTAAAATGAATGGTTTTATCGCCAATTTTATAGCTGTTAAACTCTTTTAGGTCATCGCCTTTCAAGCCGCGTTTAACCAGATTATTAACACGAAGAATTAATTCTTCCAAATTGAAAGGTTTTGTCAGATAATCATCGGCACCTTTTTTCAAACCATTTACACGGTCTTCATTGGTATTTTTAGCCGTTAAAAACATGATCGGCACTTCAGAATTTTCCAAACGGATGGTTTCTGCAACCTGAAAACCATCAATTTCCGGCAGCATCACATCCAAAACGATCAGGTTAAAACGCTCTTCTTTAAATATTTGCAAAGCTTTTTTACCATTTACTGCGGTAGAAACCTTGTAGCCTTCCAGTTCCAGGTTTAGTTTGATGGCTTCAAGCAAGTGCTCTTCATCTTCAACCAGCAAAATTCTTTTCTTACTCATAATGTGTATGTTAGGTTAGGCAAAAACAACTTCAAAAATACTGCCGGAAGGTTTATTGTCGCGCACTTTAATGGTGGCTTCGTGCTTATCCAGCACATGTTTTACAATAAACAAACCCAAACCAGTACCTTTTGTGTTGCGGGTATCTTCGTTGCCAACGCGGTAAAACTTATCAAAAATACGTGGTTTTTCTGCGTCGGAAATGCCGATTCCATGATCTGCAACCATCAAATGCACCGATTGTTCTTTGCGTTTCAGCTTTACTTCCACCACTTCACATGGGCCAGAATATTTGATGGCGTTTTCTACCAGGTTGTTAATCATCGAAGAAAGCGCAAATTTATCACCCATAATTTCAATATTTGGCTCTACTTGCGCCGAAATAATCTGCTGGTTGCAATCGCATTTATTGATTTGCAAGCGGCCTACAATCGTTTGTACCAGTTCCGAGAGGTCAAAAGTTTCTTTTGGGAAAGTGTAAGAACTGTTATCGATGCGCGAAGCGATCAGCATGTTTTCCACCAAATCGTTCAGCCGCTCGATGTCAACCAAACTTTTTCCGATGAAATTCATCTGCTGCCCGCGTTCTAAATCGCGCTTTTGGATAGTTTGTAAATACAGTTTAATGGAAGCGAGCGGCGATTTCAGTTCATGCGTAACCGACAGTAAAAAGTTTTTTTGCTGCTGATGCAACCTGCGTTCGGAGTTGATGGATTTATGCAGAAAATAAGCACCGATGGAAAATATAGCGATAAAAACAGCAAGTTCGCCAATAATCATCCCAATGCGGTTTGGTTGTGCACGTACCAGCAAAACGCTCCACCAAATCAGTTCAGCAAGCGTGTAAAAAAACAGGAAATAAAAAATTAAAAGTGGTTTACGCATCGTTTTAAATTGATCAGCCCAAATTTTATCTGGTAAAAGAAGCATTGGTTTTATTGATGAAACACAAAATCCAGACTTTCAAATATCGCTAATTTTGCTTTTTCCAAATCATTTTCGGTGTGTGCCGATGAAATAAATCCAACTTCGTAACCAGACGGGCCGATGTAAATGCCACGATTTAGCAATTCTCGATGAAAAAGCTTAAATTTTTCCATGCTTTTCGGGTCAATTTCATCTGCCCGACGAATATTTTCCTGATCGGTAAAAGCAAACCAAAAGATAGAACCGATCTGAAAAACTTTTAGCTGATAGTTTTTTGCTTCGGCATATTGTGCAATCGCATCCGTAAAATTTTTCGCTTTTTGGTTTAGGTTGAGATAGAAATCCGGCTTGGCCAACTCGCTTAACTGCGCGATTCCAGCTGCCATCGCCACCGGATTTCCGGACAATGTACCAGCCTGATAAACAGTCCCTTCCGGAGAAATATTACTCATAATTTCTGCGGAAGAACCATAAGCACCAACCGGCAAACCGCCGCCAATTATTTTACCATAAGTGATGATATCCGGCTTGATTTGATAATAACCGGCCGCACCTTCAAAACCTAAACGGAAACCGGAAATCACTTCATCAAAAATTAGCAATGCTTTGTTTACCGTACAAATTTCACGAAGCTGCTGCAAAAATTCCTTTTCCTGCAAAAGCAAACCGTTATTGGCCGGAACTGGTTCAATAATTACCGCAGCAATTTGATCTTTAAACTCCTCAAAAGCCAGTTTCAAAGCTTCGGGATCATTTAACGGAACAACAATGGTTTCATCAGCAAAAGATTTGGGGACACCGGCCGAAGAAGTTTCGCCAAAAGTAACCAAACCCGAACCTGCTTTTACCAGCAAAGAATCAACGTGGCCGTGATAACAGCCTTCAAACTTCAAAATTTTATCGCGTTTGGTATAACCGCGCGCCAAACGTATGGCCGACATGACGGCTTCTGTGCCGGAACTGACAAAACGCAGTTTTTCGATGTAATAATTATTGCTTAAAATCAGTTCTGCCAGTTCGTTTTCTAAGGCTGTTGGTGCACCGAAAGACATGCCGTTTTGCATTACTTCCGTTACTTTTTCGCGAACTTGTGCGTTATTATGACCTAAAATCAGCGGTCCCCAGGAACAGCAAAAATCTATAAATTCGTTGTTGTCCGCATCCCAAATGTGGCAGCCATCACCTTTTGCAATAAAAAGCGGCGTACCGTAAACCGATTTAAACGCCCGAACCGGCGAATTTACACCGCCCGGAAAATACGTTTTAGCCTTTTCGTACAAAACTGCTGATTTTTCTCTGCTGATATCCGGCTTGGTTGTTGGATGCGTAGCCAGTTCTTCTTCGGCGGTTTCTATATTTTTAATGGAATCCATTTTTCTTTTCGTTGATGTTTATTAATTGCTGAAAACTTAGAAGCTGTTTAAATTTCTGCCAAATAAAATCCGTATGCTTCTTTTATCACCTAAATTTTAGTTTTATGATTGTGGTTGATCGAAAAAAATTTCAAAATTTAGGTGATAAAAGAAGCATAGCAATAATTCTCAATCAAATTTAAACAGCTTCTTATAGCCAATAACTTTTTACAACCATCCATTTTCTAACACTTCTTTTGCATGATAAGTAAGAATGGCGGTTGCACCTGCGCGTCGGATACTTAGCAAAACTTCCATGATCGAGCGTTCTTCGTTCAGCCAGCCTTTTTGCACTGCCGCTTTTAGCATCGCATATTCTCCGCTTACATTATAAGCTGCAATTGGCAGTTCAGTGTTTTCGTGCAGCAATTTGATGATATCGAGGTAAGGCAATGCCGGTTTTACCATTAAAAAATCCGCACCTTCTTCCTCGTCCATGCGCGCTTCCAATAAAGCTTCGCGTTGGTTGGCCGGATTCATCTGGTAGCTTTTTTTATCTCCATGTTTCGGGGCAGATTGCAGCGCATCCCGAAACGGTCCATAAAAAGCGCTGGCATATTTGGCCGCGTAAGACATGATTGAAACGTGCGTAAACCTATTGTCATCCAGCACTTTACGGATATAACCTACTCTGCCATCCATCATATCCGAAGGTGCAATAATATCCGCGCCGGCGTGTGCATGTGCCAAAGCCATTTTGCCTAAAACTTCCAGCGTTTCATCATTCAGAATTTCGCCATTTTCAACGATTCCGTCGTGTCCATCAGAACTGTACGGATCCATTGCCACATCTGTAACTACGCAAGCTTCCGGAAAACGTTGCTTTACTTCTTTTATCGCCCTTAAATACAGGCTATTTTCGCGGTAGCTTTCGGTCGCAAATTTATCTTTCAGCGATTCTTCAATGTTGGGGAAAAGATCAAAAGCTTTCAAGCCTAAGTTCATACAGCTTTCCACTTCGCGCAGCAAATTATCAATAGAATATCGGTAAATGCCAGGCATCGAGTTCACTTCCGTTTTTTGCGCATTTCCATCCACAATAAACAGCGGAAAAATCAGGTTGGCCGGTTGCAAAACCGTTTCCTGCACCATATTCCGGATCACTTCTGATTTCCGGTTTCTTCTTGGTCGTTGGAGCATCATGAGCTATAAGCTTTAAGCAATCAGCCATCAGCTGAATGCTGTTTTTATCAATGTTTTTTTGTTGTTAATTTGATGATTTGCAAGGACTGAAAACTGATAGCTAACGGCTAAAAGCTCAACCCAAACACTGCTTCTGCCAAACCAATTTCATCTGGCGAAAAAGGCAGCGTATATTTTACACCGATTTCATCCAGCTTTTTTCCGGTTGATTTGCCGATGGCAATTACCTGCTGACCAACATCCAACAAATTATCTGCAAAATAAGCTTCTACATTGGATGGACTGGTAAAAATCAGCACTTCGGCAGCAGACGGCTCGGCATCTTCTTCCAAAACCGTTTCGTAAACCGGCAAATCAATTTTTTTGGTTTCTGCGGATAAAGCCTGATGAATACTGCGCATCGGATCTTCTGCCGCCGGAAACAAAACGGTAGAGCCGTTAGCCAATTTCGCAAATTCGGTTCCAACATCAGCACTATCTACACTTTCGCCCACATAATCTGCACGGTAACCAAGCGCACGCAAAGCGTTTTCAGAACCGGTTCCCATCACACCGTATTTTACTTTTTTAGGTAACTGCGGATGAAGATTAAAGAAATATTCGACACCATTTTTACTGGTGAAAAATATCCAATCCACATTCCTCAAAATATAAGAATCCAGCTTAGTAATGATCGGAACCGTACGAATTAAAGATCGAGCTTCTATCGCTGTACCATTTTTTTCTATCGCTTTTCGGAAATAACTATGTGCTGATAAATCTCTGGAAATAAACAAATTAGATGGAAATTTTCGTGTCGGATCAAATTTGGCAACTACTTTTTCTGCCAAACCTGATGCTGTTTTTGCCGTGGTAAAATATCGGTCAGGCACTTTATTACCGTCTGTAGCTTTAGAGGTAAAAACCTGAAACTCGTCATCTTCCTTGCGGCAATAACAACCCAAAGGCAAATGGCAACCTCCGCCGAATAAGCGTAACACTTTCCGTTCCACAGCCAGTTCTTCAGCAACTTCCGGATGGTTTAAAGCTTGCAGCGTATTAAACAGTTCCTGGTCTTTTTCCCGGATTTGTATCGCCAAAACACCCTGTGCCGGTGCCGGAATAAACTCCGTCGGACCAATATCTTCTACATAAAATTCGCTTAAATCCAAGCCTAAACGGCTCACGCCAGCTTTGGCCAGCATAATGGCATCGTAGCCTTCGTTGCGTAATTTGTTGATACGCGTTGGCACGTTTCCGCGTAAGTCTGTAATTTCCAGATCCGGCCGAACAGCCAGCAATTGCGCTTTACGGCGATTAGAAGAAGTGCCCACCAAGCCACCAAATTTTACAGAAAACTTTTGTTTTACATCTACCACGTCTTTCAGCATCAGCAACAATTCTGACGGATCTTCGCGCTCTGAAACGGCAGCTACAATCAATCCGGGCGGGTTTTCTGTAGGCAAATCTTTATGCGAATGCACCGCCAGATCAATCGTTCCGGCCAGCAATTCTTCTTCCAGTTCTTTGGTGAAAAAACCTTTGCCTTCCAGTTTATCAAAACTGAGGTTCAAAAGCCGGTCGCCTTGCGTTTTAATAATTTTAAGCTCCGCCAGAACATTGATTTCCGCCAAACGGTCTTTCACAAAGTTAGCCTGCCACAAAGCCAAATCGCTTCCGCGCGTGCCGATTGTAATTTTTCTGTTCAATTTTTGCTTGTTGAGTACAGCGCAAAGGTAAGTTTTTAAGAAAATTTACTTGGATAAAAAATTAGATATGGGATTTTTCTGACGATAAAAGAAGCATTGCAAAAACAGGAAATTAATTATTGTTCAGCATAATTTCCTTTGCCATAATCATTGGCACGCTGATATACTTTTTTTCCATGTAATCTATAATTTTTTCCAGCACTTCACGGGATTGATCGTCCATAGATTGAATTTCATCCGCAAAAACAGAATCAGCACGCTTCCTGATTTCTTTAATCTTTTCCGGCACTTCACGCATCGCAATTTCAATTCTTCTTTGCTTCAAAACCGGAATAAATTCATTGATATTTTGCTCAATAATTTTTTCGGCATGGATCAACTCCTGATAACGTTCCTGCAAATTGCTTTTAGAAAGTTCATTCAGTGTGTGCACTTCAATGTAATTAATCGGAAACTGCTCAATCACTTCCGCAGCCGTATCATTTGGCACAGCCAAATCTACAATCGTTTTACGACTGGTTTCGCCGTTCAGCAATGTTTTATAAATTTCTGTAGTGATAATCGGCTCAACAGAAGATGTGCAGGTGATAATCACATCGAAACCTTCGCGGTAAGTAGCTAAATCTGCCAGATCATAAGCTTTGCCTTTTAACTCGGTAGCCAATTCCTCAGCTTTAGATTTTGTACGGTTAAAAACAGCAAAGTTGGAATATTTGTGTTTTTGCAGATATTTTGAAATATTCTTGTTGGTTTCGCCGGCACCGATAATCAAGATGCGAGAATTTGGCGTTAAAGACAATTCGCGCAGTTTGCGGTAAGCCAAGGAAACAACCGAAATTGGGTTCCGGGAAATGTTGGTATCTGTATAAACTTCTTTTGCAGCCTTAACCACACGGTTCATCACCATGCGCAAATAATCGCCGGTTAAATTGGCAACGCGACAAGTTTCATATGCTTTACGCATCTGCGCCAAAATTTCTTTCTCGCCCACAACCAAACTTTCCATGGAGCAGGAAGTGCGTAGCAAATGCGTTAAAGCATCTTTTTCTTCGTAAATGGAAGCGCCTTCAATAAAAGTTTCCAGAAAGTGCGGACAAAGGCCGATCTCCATAAAATCAATAAATTTTCTGGCAAAATCTTTGTTCACTTCCTGTTCAGTAGCCATCACAAATTCTACGCGATTGCAGGTAGCCAAGTAAAAAATTTCTGGAATTTGAAAATGATCTTTAGCTTCTTGCAGCTTTTCAGCCAAATTATCCTGACAGATAACCAGTTTTCCCAGCTCTTTCAGTTCAATTTGTTTATGTGTAAAGGCAATAACTTTTAAGTATTTCAAGGCCGGTGTTCTATATAGAATCACAAAAGTAATCACAGCTATCAGCCGAACTGTCAGCACTTTGTCAAACACTTTTATTTAGAATGGGTTTAAATTGAAGCTAAAATCGATATTTACACTTTCCTGATGCCATTTTTGCTTCAAAAGAATAAGCTTTATGTCTAATTTCAAAAAAATCAGTTTAATTCTACTTGTTATTTTGTACTTAGCAGCCGGAATTAATCACTTTAAAAGTGCGGCGGCTTATATCAGTGTTATTCCGCCTTACTTTCCGGCACCAAAACTTTTAAACACTTTGGCTGGATGCTTTGAACTGTTTTTTGGGCTGATGCTGATTTTCAAAAAAACCAGAAGCTACGCCGTTTACGGTATCATTTTGATGCTACTTGTTTTTACAACGGTACATATCTACATGATTCAGCTGGCGCCTTTTAAACTCGGCAGTTTTATGGTGAGTAAAGCTGCTGCCTGGATTAGGTTGCCGCTGCAAATTGTGCTGATTGCCTGGGCTTACTGGCATCGTAAAGATTAAAAGGTCGTGTGCTAATTAAAGCTTTAGCGTGGTTGGTTAAACTGATTACAGTTAAAGATTTAGCTTTTAAAAGAAGTATAGTACCGAAAGCAAACCTGCGGTTGCTTGGATCGCCTCCGGGCGAATTGCAGCCCCACGCACCTAAGCGGCGATCTTGCCTACGTCTCTGCTTGGTTTCTAACTTGCTTAATCATGCTTCTTTTATCAACCTTTTTTAACTCTTTATTAAACTTTTAAGAGCCGCTTGCAAGGTAGTCACCCAGGTGCGTTGGGAAGAAAGGAAGCCTGGAGGCGATTCTTCTTTTTTTGATTTTTTGGTTCTTTTTGATCAAGCAAAAAGAACGAGAGCAAGGGCTGCAAGCCCCGCTTGAATACAAATTTATACCAGTAAAAGAAGCACCGCTCCTATTCAGTAAAAAACAAAATCTACTAAATTTACACCAGTAAAAACAGCACCCATCATGAACGAATACATCCAACAGCAAACCTTTTTAATTCCGGGCGCCAATGGCCGCAACATGCTAACTGATCTTACTTTCGACAACCGCAACAAACAAGCTCCGTTAATAATTTTTGCACACGGTTTTAAAGGATTTAAAGATTGGGGAACGCACAATCTGGTGGCGCAATATTTTGCAGAAAATGGTTTTCGTTTCCTAAAATTCAACTTTTCGCACAACGGTACCACGCCTGATCATCCCTCGGATTTTGTTGATTTGGAAGCGTTTAGTGATAACACGTTTTCTATTGAATTAGAAGATCTAAAATCCGTGATCGATTTTGCAGCCAGCGGTGCAAATTTTTTGCCGGTAAAAACAGTATCGCTCATTGGGCACAGCATGGGCGGCGGCATCAGCATTATCAAAACTACTGAAGATGAACGTATTACCAAATTAATTACCTGGGCTTCCGTGGCTGATTTTCATAATTTGTGGCCAAAAGAAGTGGAAGCGCAATGGAAACTGAGCGGCTTCATGAATTTTCCAAACTCGCGCACCAATCAGCAAATGCCGGTAAAAGCTACGCTGCTTGATGATTTGGATCAAAATCAAAAACGCCTGAATATTTTACTTGCTGCTGCCGAAATTAAACAACCGTGGCTCATCATTCATGGCGATCAGGATCCAACGGTAAACATTAGCCACGCGTTGCAACTGAACAGAAAGCAACCGAAATCTGATCTGGTTGTTGCGCCCGGAGCCAATCACACTTTTAACGCCAGCCATCCATATTTAGAAAATATTTTGCCTGCAAGTTTGGCGCAGGTTTGCGAGGTTTCTGTGGGATTTTTAAAGGATGATTTTTAGGTGGTAAAAAGAGTATCAAATTAATGAATCAACCGAATGATTTTCGCTGATTAACAATTATTTAACATTTTCTAATCCCATAAAAAAGCACATTTAAATTTTAAATGTGCTTTAAATTAGTTACAAGAAAGCTTCGCTTACATCACATCTTTAATGTGCTTGTAATTAGATTTTACGGTATCCAAAACTTCAACGATTTTACCATCCATAATCATTTTACCCATAGCTAAAGCCATACCTTTTACTTGTTTAAATTCAATTTCGGGTGGCATGGAAAGTGCGTTTGGATCGGTCATTACATTTACCAAAACCGGTCCTTCCGCAGCAAAAGCCTGCTGAATGGTCTGCTCCAAATTTTCAGGATTATTTATGGTGAGGCCTTTGATACCGAAAGCAGCGGCTACAGCGGCAAAATCCGGATTGATCATATCCGTTTGCCAATCGGGCAGGCCGGCAACTTCCATTTCCAGCTTCACCATTCCTAATGATTTGTTGTTAAAAACAACCATTTTAATCGGTAATTTATATTGAACGATGGTAGCCAGATCACCCAGCAACATAGACAATCCGCCGTCTCCGCAGAAAGCAATTACCTGGCGTTGCGGACAAGCCAGAGCGGCACCAATTGCCTGCGGCATGGCATTGGCCATCGAGCCGTGATTAAAGGAACCGATCATGCTTCTTTTACCGGTAGAATTTATGTACCGTGCGCCCCAAACACAGCACATGCCGGTATCCATTGTAAAAATGGCATCCTGAGCGGCTAACTTATCAATGGTAGCAGCCAGAAATTCCGGGTGGATAGCATCCGTTTTTCCGAAATCATCTACATACGTCTGATTATTTTCTTTTACTTTTTCGTAGAAGTCAAGCTGCTCTTTTAGAAACTCGTCATCCGTCTTTGCCGTTAAAAAAGGCATTAGCGTTTGCAGCGTATGTTTGATGGATCCGCATAAACCCATTTCCAGTTTGGCGCGGCGACCTAAACGTTCTGGTTTGATATCGATTTGCACAATCTTGTTATCGGTTGGCATAAAATCGATATAAGGAAAATCTGTTCCCAGCAAAATCACTAAACTAGCTTTGTGCATAGCTTGATAACCGGAAGGTAAACCGAGCAAACCCGTCATGCCAACTTCGTACGGATTATCGTGCTGAATTTCCATTTTGCCACGGTAAGAATAACCAACCGGAGCCTTGATTTTGGCTGCAAATTCTACCACTTCATCATGTGCGCCTGTTGCACCGATTCCGCAATAAATAGTAATTTTATCGTGTTCAGCAATGAGTGCGGCTAAAGCTTGCAACTCTTTATCGGACGGACGCGTAATTGATTCCGGGTTGTAAAAGTGCATAGAAGTTACGCTTTCTTCGGCATCCTGGCCAGTTACATCGCCTGGTAAACCAATTACCGCAACCCCTTTGCGATGTGTAGCATGTTGGATGCCGGCCTGTAACATCCGCGGCAACTGCTTTGGTGTAACGGCAACCTGGTTGTAATAACTGCAATCATCAAACAATTTGATGGTGTTGGTTTCCTGAAAATACTCGGTGCCAAATTCTTGCGACATAACGGTAGAAGCAATAGCTAAAACTGGCGCCGCCGATTTGTGCGCATCATACAAACCGTTGATTAAATGCACGTGGCCGGGTCCGCTGCTGCCGGCGCAACATGCTAGTTCGCCGGTTAATTGCGCTTCGGCACTGGCGGCGTAGGCACCAACTTCTTCGTGGCGCACATGAATCCATTGGATTTTGCCTTCGCTGAGCCGCACGGCATCGTTTACATTATTTAAACTATCGCCGGTAACGGCATATATTCTTTTTACGCCAGCTTCGGAGAGCATATCTACCAGCTGTTCTGCTACTTTTTTTGCCATGATTTTTTAAATTGTTTCAAAGTAAACCTGCATTTTAGAATTTCGGTTTTAGCAAAATTGTAACATGACTGGTAGCAAACTTTTAAGGTGGGCGTTTGCCGCGTGAGGGATTGCAGCGGAAAGCCCGACCCGCAGGGGCACACCCCAAAAAAATAACATTGCTGATTTTTAGGTGGTAAAAGAAGTATTGCTGCCTGAACTTATATTTCTTATTTTTATTGAGAAGATAAACCTAAACCAATTATGCAACTGAGCGACTTGGATTTTAGCAAATGCTATACCTACGCTGATTATTTGACTTGGACTTTTGAGGATCGGCTGGAAATTTTAAAAGGTAAATTGTTTAAGATGACGCCTGCACCAAACAGATATCATCAGCGATTATCCAGAATTGCATTTAATCGGATTTTTAACTTTTTGAAAGGACAACCTTGCCACGTATATTCCGCTCCTTTTGATGTGCGTCTTTCGCAAAAAAATGCTGCTGATGAGACGGTTACAACAGTTTTTCAGCCAGATATCTGTGTGGTTTGTGATTTAGAAAAACTGGATGACCGCGGTTGCGTTGGTGCGCCGGATATTGTGATAGAAATTTTATCTCCCGGCAACAACAAAAAAGAACTGCGCAACAAATACGAAATTTATGAGGAAGCAAAAATTAAAGAATATTGGGTGATTTGGCTGGCGGAACAAACTGTGCTGCAATATACTTTGAATGAAAGCGGGAAATACGTTCCGTCGCACATTTTAACTTTGGGTGATCAAATAACTACACTGATTTTACCGGGTTTTGTGCTGAATTTGGAGGAGGTTTTTGAGGAAGCGGGTTTGTGATATTCAATAATTTATGAGCGTTCGGCTACTAATTTTTGTTACTCTTTTTATAGCGGTAAAAACAGCAGCAGCACAAAAGCAACTTGCTCCAGCGATAGAAATTAGAACAGTACAATTATCCGAACCTCAATTTGATCAGACTATTTACTGCAACTTTGGTCATGATGGTGATGCGCAGTTTGTTGGTGGAGAAAAGGCTTTAATACAATTTATTCATGAGAATTTTAAACAGAAACCTCTACCGACTGGAAAGATTATTACTGTTTTCATCATTGAAAAAGATGGCTCGTTAACTGATATTCATATTTTAAGAGGGATAACTAAGAAAGCTAATAATGAAGCAATTAGAGTCATCAAATCAATGCCGAAATGGATACCAAGTATTGTAAATGGAAAGGCTTTTAGAGTTGCTTACACTGTACCATTTATTTTTAATTAACTAATATGGAACAGTCCGTCATCCGCCTAAATTTCACCTGCAACCGCAACTGAGAAGATATGCAACCAGTTGAAAACGGCCGCTTTTGCAACGATTGCCAGAAAAAAGTTGTCGATTTTACCGGTAAAACGAATGATGAAATTGCTGCTTATTTAATGAGTAGCAGCACTAAAGTTTGCGGCAGGTTCCAAAATACTCAATTGTTGCCTGCTCCTCCAAAACCTTTGTGGAAAAGCTGGCTTTCGGCTGCGGCTATGTTTGCTGCTGTTTTTATGGGGATAAAAGAAGCATCGGCACAAACGCAATCCAGAGATAGCAACTTAGTCAACAAAACACAACAAAAAATAACTATTGGTGATACCGTTATGTTTCCTGCTTCTTATTATAAAGTTAAGCCCATGAATAATGGCGCAACATTTCCGGGTGGAGAAAAAGCACTTCGTACTTATTTGAGTAAAAATATTAATAACGCACAAGGAATAACCGGAAGAGTTATAACTATTTTTAATATAGAAAAAGATGGTTCTTTAACAGATATTAAAGTTGCAAGAGGACTGAGTAAAGAAGCTGATGCAGAAGCTATAAGAGTTTTGAAAGCATGTCCAAAATGGCACCCTTCCTATAAAAACGATCTGCCAATTAAAGTAGCTTATACTTTGCCAATTGATTTTGGTAATTAATGCACAATCCTTTAACCCACCTCCGGCTCCACCCAATTCCCATCTACTTTAATGATCCTAATCAGTTCATCCAACGCCAAAAGCGCAGAAACGTTCTTTTTTACCACTTCTTTGCCGCGGTAAAGCGTAATTTTATCCGGACCTGCGCCAACATAACCGTAATCTGCATCGGCCATTTCTCCTGGCCCGTTTACAATGCAACCCATAATCGCAATTTTTAAACCTTTAAGATGAGACGTTCGGCTGCGGATCATTTGCGTGGTAATCTGCAAATCAAACAACGTTCGGCCGCAACTTGGACAGGAAATGTATTCCGTTTTAGAAATCCGCGAACGCGTGGCCTGTAAAATTCCAAAAGCGGTTGAAGTGATTATTTTGGAAGGAATTTCTGGTGCATCAATCCAGATACCGTCCCCAAAACCATCAACTAACAAAGCACCAAAATCAGTTGCGGCGTAGAGTTGCAATTCAGTTGTCAGTTGTGAATTGTGAGTTATGAGTTCCGGGCGACTCCCTACAAGCGGCTGATGGCTGATGGCTGATGGCTGAGAGCTTTGAACTGACAACTCGCAACCGGTAACCGGCAACTGAAAACGGTAACTTCGCCTCACAATCACCGGCACGTCGAGACCATTTTTTTGCAGGTAAAAGAAGCATTCACGCTGATCGGCCATGCCATGATTTTGATCAGTTTCCAGCACGAAAACCAGCGTTTCATCAAAAGTTAACTGATGGAAAGCTTCGGTTTCCAGATCGCTGGTTTTAATTCGAACCAAATTTAATGCAGTATCTTTTTGGGTGGAGATGTGATATTCTTCCAAAGAAAAAACCGGATGACAGTTCTTTTTATCGGTTAAAAAACGCCAGGTTTTATAATTGTACAGCTGCTTTAAGTTTCCGGGGAAAGCAAACGAAGGCAGTTCATCCGCCAGATATACAAAATCAACCGATTGATCGGCCATATTATATTTATCCAGCAGCGGCGAATACAAATAACCTGCATCAGCAATAATTGCTGGATCTTTCAGGTTTTTGGCCGATAAATCAAGCACTACACGCGGCACCATCGAACCACCAATAAAAGCATTGGCTTCGTAAGTTTCGCGTTTTACATA
>JBPBQN010000090.1:0-20629 GCA_050954865.1 Janthinobacterium lividum
TTTTACTGCTGTTTTTAGCTTCGCTGATTTTTGGCGCACTGTTTAAAAACGAAGAGATTATATCGGTGCCAGCAGATAAAAAACAAATTTAGTACGATAAAAGAAGCATGGCTGTAAAGCTATTGGTTGATAAAAATGGATATTTCTGTAGTTGTTCCTTTGTTTAATGAGGCGGAATCGTTGCCCGAGCTGACGGATTGGATCAGGCAGGTGATGAAAACGCATGGCTACACGTATGAAATTATCCTGATTGATGACGGCAGCAACGATGGTTCCTGGGAAGTGATTGAGCGTTTGTATGAAAATAATCCTTTTATCCGCGGCATTAAATTTCGCCGGAATTATGGGAAATCTGCGGCGCTGAACGTTGGTTTTGAAGCCACAAAAGGCAACGTGATCATTACGATGGATGCGGATTTGCAGGATTCTCCGGAGGAAATCCCGGAACTGTACCGCAAAATTACGCAGGAAAAATTTGATCTCGTTTCCGGCTGGAAAGCCAAACGTTACGATCCGCTGAGCAAAACCATTCCTACAAAACTATTTAACGCCGCCACACGCAGCATGTCGGGCATCCAGAATCTGCATGATTTCAATTGCGGATTAAAAGCGTACCGTAAAGAAGTGGTTAAAAATATTGAAATTTATGGTGAAATGCACCGTTACATTCCAGTGCTGGCCAAGTGGGCAGGTTTTACCAAAATTACGGAACAAGTTGTAGAACACCGCGCCCGGAAATATGGCGTTACCAAATTCGGTTTTAGTAGGTTTATCAACGGTTTTCTGGATTTGCTGTCGATCTTTTTTGTTGGCAAGTTTTCCAAGCGGCCAATGCACTTTTTTGGTTCACTCGGTACTTTGTGTTTTTTAACCGGTTTAGGAATTGTTTTCTGGCTGATCGGCTCCAAATTATACGATATTGCCAACCAGATTAAGTTTAGAAACGTTACTGATAACACACTGTTTTACATTGCCTTAACAGCAATTATTTTAGGTTCTCAAATGTTTTTAACCGGTTTTGTAGCAGAGATGATCTCGCGCAATTCTCCGGAACGAAATAATTATCAGATTGATCAAAGGATATGATGCTTCTTTTATCGGTATAAATTTAGTAGAATACAAAGAACACACTCCTAACCCCTCTCAAGAGGGGAAGTATGGTTTGCTATCTTTCTAGTTGTGTATATAACATTTAGAAAGATAGGCATTAAATTTCTCCTCTTGAGAGGGGTTAGGGGTGTGTTAGTTAAACAATAATTCATCCCAAACTACCTTTCTCTTTAGCTGTAAATGTTTTTTTCCATCATCATTCCGCTTTACAACCGCCCGCAGGAAATTCGCGAATTGCTGGAAACTTTAGTGCAGCAAACGTATAAAGCTTTTGAGGTTTTGGTGATTGAAGACGGCTCCAAATTAAATGCGGCCGAGGTTATTGCAGATTTCAAAAATCGCCTCGACCTGAAATATTTTGTCAAGCAAAACGGCGGACAAGGTTTCAGCCGGAACTTTGGTTTTGAACGTGCTCGCGGCGATTTTTTCATCATTTTTGATTCCGACTGTCTGATTCCTGCCGATTATCTGGAAATCGTGAACCGTGAAATCCTCGCTCAAAAGCTGGATGCTTATGGCGGTCCGGATGCATCACACGATTCTTTTTCGCCAATACAGAAAGCCATTAGTTATTCCATGACTTCACCTTTCACCACCGGCGGCATCCGCGGCGGCGAAAAACGGATTGGCGATTTTCATCCGCGCAGCTTTAATATGGGTTTATCGCGGGAAGTTTATCAAAAAACCGGCGGTTTCATCATCACGCGTTTGGGAGAAGACATCGAACTCAGCATCCGAATCCATAAACTGGGTTTTAAAACAGCACTGATTCCCGAAGCAAAAGTTTACCATAAACGGCGCACCAGCTTTTTGCAGTTTTACAAACAAATCCATTTTTTTGGCCGGGCACGCATTAATATTTATAAGTTTTTTCCTTCGGGATTAAAAGCGGTACATTTTTTTCCGGCCGTGTTTACGCTTGGATTATGTTTTTCGCTGATAGCCAACGTGTTCGATTGGCCGGTGGCCGGACTTTGTAATTTTTTGCTGGCATTATTTATTTTGTTAATATTTTTTCATTCCTGGATAAGAAATAAATCAGCAAAAGTTGCATTTTTGAGCATATTTGCCGCTTTTATTCAGCTAACAGCTTACGGGCTTGGGTTTATGCAGGATTTCTGGAAACGCATCATATTAAACAAATTTTAAACTATGTACCACCCGTTTTCCATCGCAGAAACTTTTAAAACTGCGTGGGATGTTACCAAAAAAAATTTTCTGAGCATTATCATTTATGCCGCAATTGTAACGGTTGTGCTGGGCGTAGTACAGTTTTTTAGTGCTGTGATCAATTTAAGTAATGATGCTTTTGCCGGTTTTCTGGTGTTTTTGATCCTGATGATGATCCAAACTTATGCCACGCTGGGTTTGTATAAATTGGTTTTTACGCTGATGGATAACGAATATTACGAAGTAGATTTTTCGCAAATGTTGCCCACCATGAAAATGGTTTTGAGCTTTATTGCCATTTGTTTGCTCCTTGCATTTGCCATTGTAACGCTTAATATTGGCATCGAGAAAGGCCTGGAAAATTACTCTGATACCGTAACTCAAAACGTAAAAGTGCTCGAAGTGATGCTGATTTTGTATGCCGCATTGCGTTATATGTTTTGCGCCTGTTTTATTGTGGATGACAATTCTGGCCCGATAGAATCCCTGCGACAAAGCCGGATTTTGACCAAGCATCATCTGCTGCATTTACTGGCATTGCTGGGTATGATGGTTTTGGTGATTGCTGCCGGTTTTTTCCTGATTGGGAAACTTGTGCTGGTTTTATTTCCATTTGTAAACGTAATCCTGATTGTAACTTATCGTAAACTGGTTTTCAGTACGATGGACGTGGACGATGACGTAGCCGAAACGCACTAAATTTATGGGCATAAAAACAGCATTGAGCAAACCGTTCGCTTTTTTTGTTTCCTGGCAAATCAACAGACTGCGCAAAAATGCTGTTAAATTTCAGGATAAAATTTTTGCTGATCTAATTAAAACAGGTGCAAAAACAGCATTCGGGAAAGATCATCACTTTGGAGATATTAAAAATTACGAAGACTTTAAAAAGCACGTTCCCATCCGCGATTACGAACAACTGAAACCATACATTGATCGTGTAGTTCATGGCGAAGCAAACGTGCTTTGGCCGGGCAAACCGCTTTATCTGGCCAAAACTTCGGGCACTACTTCCGGCGTAAAATATATTCCGATTTCCCGGAAATCTATGCCGCAGCATATTCGCGCGGCTCGTAACGCGTTGCTCAATTACATCCGCGAAACAGGCAATGCTGTTTTTACCGATGGAAAAATGATCTTCCTGCAGGGCAGTCCGGAATTGCAAACCAAAGCCGGAATTTTTGTAGGCCGGTTATCCGGAATTGTAGCGCACCACGTGCCTAAATATTTGCTGAAAAACCGAATGCCGAGCGATGCCGTGAATCGGATTGAAGATTGGGAAGCCAAAGTTGATGCGGTTGTGGATGAAACCATCAACCAGAACATGACGCTGATTTCCGGCATTCCGCCCTGGTGCCAGATGTATTTTGATCGTTTGTCGGAAAAATCCGGCGGCAAAAAGATCAAAGATATTTTCCCGAATTTCAAGCTTTTCGTTTATGGCGGCGTAAATTATCAGCCTTATCGCGCCAAAATTGAAGAAAGTATCGGTTTTAAGATTGATTCGATTGAAACGTATCCGGCTTCCGAAGGCTTTATCGCTTACCAGAATTCGCAAAAAAGTAACGAATTATTGTTGCTGGCTGATGCCGGAATGTTTTTTGAGTTTATCCCAACGGAAACTTATTTTGATGAAAATCCAATCCGTCTCAACCTGAAACAAATCGAACTGAACAAAAATTACGCACTGATTTTAAATACCAACGCCGGTTTGTGGGGCTACAGTTTGGGCGATACAATTAAATTTACCTCGATCAATCCGTATAAAATTTTGGTAACCGGCCGCATCAAGCATTTTATTTCCGCTTTTGGCGAACACGTTATTGGCGAAGAAGTGGAGCAAGCGCTGATGCAAATCTCCGCAGCCGAAAACGTAGAAATTACAGAATTTACGGTTGCGCCACAAGTCAATCCGCCGGTTGGAGAATTGCCTTTTCACGAATGGTTTATCGAGTTTGGAAAGCTTCCGGAAGATCTCGCCGCATTTAGTTTGAAGGTTGATGACATCCTCCAGCAAAAAAATATTTATTATGCGGATCTGATCACCGGAAAAATATTGCAGCCTTTGAAAATCCGTCCGCTTCAAAAAAACGCTTTTATAGATTTTATGCGGACGAAAGGCAAACTGGGCGGACAAAATAAAGTCCCGCGATTGTCAAATGATCGTACAATTGCCGCAGAGTTGGAAAGTTATATTTTAATGTAGATTTTTACGGCATAAAAACAGCATTAAACTTATAAAAACCTTTACAACCGTTCGCATTTGAAAAGTATTGCTCTATTAGGTTCCACCGGCAGCATCGGCACGCAAACGTTGCAGGTGATCCGGGAAAACCCAAACTTGTTTCGCGCTTGTGTGCTTACGGCGCAAACCAACGCTAATTTATTGATTGAACAGGCCCTGGAATTTTTACCGGAATATGTGGTGATCGGTCAGGATAATCTTTTTTATACGGTAAAAGAAGCATTGCAAAATACGCAAATTAAAGTTTTGGCCGGAATTGAAGCGATTACCGAAATTGTAACGGCACCGGAAATCGACATCGTTTTAACTGCTTTAGTTGGTTTTGCAGGATTGCAACCCACAATTGCTGCTATAAAAGCCGGAAAAGACATCGCGTTGGCCAACAAAGAAACGCTGGTTGTTGCCGGCGAACTGGTAATGAAACTGGCCAAAGAACACGGCGTAAATATTTTGCCGGTAGATTCGGAACATTCGGCAATTTTTCAATGTTTGGTAGGAGAGGAGCCGCAATCCGTAGAAAAAATTATTTTGACGGCTTCCGGCGGACCATTTCGCGGAAAAGATGTTTCTTTTTTATCGAAAGTAACAAAAAATCAGGCACTTAAACATCCAAATTGGGTGATGGGCGCAAAAATCACCATTGATTCTGCTTCGCTGATGAACAAAGGTTTGGAAGTGATCGAAGCAAAATGGCTGTTCGATTTGCAGGCCGATCAAATTGATGTAATTGTGCATCCGCAATCCATTATTCATTCGCTGGTGCAGTTTAAAGACAGTTCAATAAAGGCGCAAATGGGTTTGCCGGATATGAAACTGCCGATACAATACGCACTGACTTATCCGCAGAGAATAAAAAATAATTTTGCGCGTTTTAATTTTGCAGATTATTCTAATCTAACGTTTGAACAACCTGATCTGAAAACTTTTCGTAATCTTGCTTTGGCTTTTGCTGCTTTGGATGCTGGCGGAAACATGCCTTGTATTGTAAATGCAGCCAACGAAATTGCGGTGGAAGGTTTTTTGAAAGAGCAGATCAGTTTTTTAGGAATGAGTGATTTGATTGAAGAATGCACGCAGCGGATTGCCTTGCACAAAGTTCCCGAACTGGAAGATTATTTACATACTGATCTGGAAACAAGAGTATTAGCCAAAAATTTATTAAAAAAAGGTGCCTAAAAACAGCATCTGCAAACCTGTAATATTGATATGAACATTTTAATTATGATTGGCCAGCTGATTGCCGGATTATCCATCCTGGTGATTTTGCACGAAGCAGGCCATTTTTTTGCCGCCCGTGCTTTCGGGATCAAGGTTGAAAAATTTTACCTGTTTTTTGATGCCTGGAACATTAGCTTGTTTAAATACACTTACAAAGGCGTAGAATACGGCATCGGCTGGCTGCCGTTGGGCGGTTACGTAAAAATTGCCGGCATGATTGACGAATCGATGGATACTGAGCAAATGTCTGGTCCGCCACAACCTTGGGAATTTCGTTCCAAACCTGCCTGGCAGCGTTTGATTGTGATGCTGGCCGGAATTTTTGTAAACATCATTTTAGGTATTTTAATTTTTTGGGTACTCACCATTAAATATGGTGAAAGTTACATCCCGAACCAAAGCGTAAAATATGGTATCGTTCCGGGAATTATTGGTCGGGAAATTGGTTTGAAAGCCGGCGATAAAATCACGGCAGTAAACGGAAAAAAGATTGTTCGTTTTGAAGAATTAATCAGCTCGAAAGTATTGCTGGGCAACTCGCAGTTAACCGTTGATCGTGGCAATAAACAGATGAATATCACCGTTCCGGGAAATATTTATAATGAAGTTGCGGATTATGGTATAGGCGAATTTATCCAGTTACGAAGCAAATTTATGGTAGATTCTATTGTGCCAAACAGCAATGCACAAAAAGCTGGTTTGCAAAAAGGCGACAGCATCACAGCCGTAAACGCACAGCCGGTTGCTTTTTTTGATCAGTTTCAAACCTTAATCAAAGCAAATAAAGACAAGCAGATTAATTTGGCAATAAAACGTAATAATCAGCTGATTCAGCTTCCTGCAACAGTTAATGCGCAAGGTACGCTTGGTTTTGCTGCAAAAGGCGATGAGCCAACAATTGCTAAAGAAAAATATAGTTTTGCGTCTTCTTTGCCTGTTGGTGCTTCCAAAGCGTGGAGTTCTTTTACGGATAATGCAAAAGGAATCAGCCGTGTGGCAACTGGGCAGATCAAAGCAAATCGAGCTTTTGCCGGACCAGTAACAATGGCTACAATGTTTGGAAGTCATTTTGATGCGGCTAAATTCTGGAGTTTAGTTGGCTTATTATCGATGGCTTTGGCTTTGATGAACTTGCTTCCGATTCCGGCTTTAGATGGCGGCCACGCAATGTTCCTGATCATTGAAATGATAAAAGGCAAACCTTTGAGTGATCGTTTTATGGAGAAAGCACAAATTGTAGGTTTTTGTATTTTAATTGCGCTGATGGTTTTTGTTTACGGCAACGATATTGTGCGCCACGTAATCAACAAATAATTATTACGCATGAATTATTTTGAGTTTTACGGTTTGTCAGAATCTTTCGAGATCGATCAGGCACAGCTGAAAAAGAAGTTTTACGAGTTGAGCAAAAAATATCATCCAGATTTTTATGCAGCAGAAAGCGCAGAAAAGCAGGATGAAGTTTTAGAATTATCAACCTTAAATAACAAAGCTTACCAGGTTTTATCCAACGCAGATAAACGTGTTGACTATATTTTACGTCAGCATAATTTACTGGCTGAAGGTGATAAATATCCTTTGGCGTCTGATTTTTTAATGGAGATGATGGAGCTGAACGAGCAGTTGATGGATGCAGATGATGAAGCCACGATCAACCAAATAAAAACATCGGTAAAAGAAGCATCCGATATTTTGGAAGCCGAACTGGTTCATCAAACCAAAGATTTCAATACTAAAACCAAAGCTGAGCAAGACGAAGCCCTAAAAAAAGTGCTTGATATTTACTACAGGAAGAAATATTTGTTGCGAATTACCGAAAGTTTTAATACGTTTGCAGCCCGTTAACAAACAAGCCCAGCTGGCGGAATTGGTAGACGCGCTGGTCTCAAACACCTGTGGGAAACCGTGCCGGTTCGACTCCGGCGCTGGGTACAAAGCCTTGATATTTATATCAGGGCTTTTGTTTTTTTATAGGATTTTTAATTAGCATCCGTTGCTAACAAATTCCGGAGAATATATTCAATAATAGTCAATTTCTGCTTAAAATTGTTCCAATAAATCATTCTACCATGAAATTTTTAAAACCAAATTTCTTAGTTTTCTTATTAGCAGTATCAAAAATGAGCATGGCGCAGGATAACAAAGTTTTATATCAGTCGCCTGCATACACTTTGTATGGCAATCGCATGGTACAGGGAAAATACACGGCAAAAGCAATATCGGCAACAGCGCTGGAATCCAATTATGAAAGTGCGGCCGGCAGCAAAAAAACTACGGTAAAAACAGCATCCTCCTGGAAGCTTTCCAAAGATATATCGGCTTTTCCACAATATCATTCTGACTTTGTGCTGCCTGATGCTTTGTATAATCTCGCCATTGAAGAAATGCGAAATGCTGTGGAGCCGGACAGCACATTCAGAACTGGAAAGGAATGGAGTGGCGTTTGGACGCGCGACATCAGTTACAGCATTATCCTTTCCATGGCGGTACTGCAACCCAAAGTGGCCATGAACAGCCTGCTGCGCAAAGTGAAAAACAACCGCGTGATCCAGGATACCGGCACGGGCGGCGCTTATCCGGTTTCTTCTGACCGGATGATTTGGGCGGTTGCGGCCTGGGAAGTTTACAAAGTTACCGGCAACCATAACTGGTTAACCAAAGCTTATGAAATTGTAAAAAACTCGGTGGAAGATGACGTCAGGAATGTTTATGATGCAAAAACTGGTTTGGTGCGCGGCGAATCTTCTTTTCTGGATTGGCGCGAGCAAACCTATCCAAAATGGATGCAGCCGGCTGATATTTATGAATCTGAATGTTTGGGAACCAACGCCGTGCATTATCAGGTAAATACAGTTTTGGCAGAAATGGCTACTACGTTAAACGATCAGCCATCCGCAGAAAAATACAAAAAGCAGGCAGAAAAAATTAAAACCGGCATTCAGCAATATTTGTGGCAGCCGGAAAAAAAGTATTACGGACAGTTTTTATACGGCTGCAACTACAAAACACTTTCACCGCGCGCTGAGGCTTTAGGTGAAGCTTTGATGGTTGTTTTTAATGTGGCAGATGCTTCAACTCAAAAAACTATTTTGCAAAATACGCCGGTAAACCAGTTTGGCATTCCGTGCATTTATCCGCAGATCCCGGAAATCCCGCCTTATCATAACAATGCGGTTTGGCCGTTTGTGCAATCTTTTTGGGCGATGGCGGCAGCAAAAGCTGGTGATGAAAGTTCGCTGGTGCAAAGTATCAGTGCGGTTTACCGGCCTGCGGCGATGTTCCTCACCAACAAAGAAAATTTTGTGAGCAGCAATGGTGATTTTGCCGGCACAGAAATAAATTCCAGCAACATGCTTTGGAGTTTATCGGGAAATATCAGTCTGGTTTACAAAATTCTGTTCGGTATGAATTACCACGCTGATCAGCTGGAGTTTAAACCTTTTGTACCCGAAGTTTATGCCGGTAAAAGAAGCATCACCAATTTTAAATACCGCAACTCAGTATTAAATATCGAAATGGAAGGCTTTGGTAATCAGCTTAAAGAATTTCGGCTGGATGGAAAAATCATGCAAAAAGCCATCGTTCCGGCAAATCTGGAAGGACAGCATCAAATTGATATTAAGCTGGCTAATAATCATTCATCGCCGCAAAAAATCAACCAAAGTCCGGATTATATTTCGTTGCCTGCACCAGAAGCAAAACTATTGAATGGAAACCTGAGCTGGAATAAAATTGCAGGAGCGGTTTCCTACAAAATCTTAAAAAATGGTGCTAAAAACAGCATCACCTCAAAAACGAATTTGGCTGTTGCTTCAATCGTTTATGCTGAATATCAGGTGATTGCAGTAGATGCACAAGGCGTGGAGTCTTTTGCGAGCGAACCTGTACAAATAATTCCAGCAGGTTCGGAGCAGCAGATTCAAATGGAAACGGTTGCAGCAAAGTCAGCATTACCATATTCGGGATTCTCGGGTGATGGATTCGTCAATCTCAGCAAAACAGAAAATACCAGCATCACCATAAATATACCAGTAAAAGAAGCAGGCGTTTATGCGCTTGATTTTCGGTATGCAAACGGTAACGGCCCGATCAATACAGAAAATAAATGCGCCATCAGAACTTTAACGCATCAAAATGATTTCCTGGGAACGATAGTTTTTCCGCAGCGCGGAAAAGATAACTGGGCAGATTGGGGTTTTAGTAATTCGGTGCAGTTGAAGCTGGAAAAAGGAAATTATCCGATTACATTGCAGTTTCAAGCCGCAAACGAAAATATGAATGGCGACATCAACCAGGCTGCAATAGATTTTCTGCGGATTATTAAGATCAGCAAATAAAAGTTCATCTTCCAAACTAAAAACCCTGACGTTTTTACGATCAGGGTTTTCTGTTTTAACTTAAAAAAACTACATCGCAGGTTTGGTTTTCTTAACCACTTTGTGGTGCATTGTGGTTTTGTGCGTCACTACTTTGCTGGTTTTCATACTGTGTTTCATGGTGTCTTGTGCAAATACAGAACTGCTGAAAACGATTGCCGTTAAAGCAATCAGGGATAAGGTTGATTTAATCATGGTTTTAATTTTTAGCAAAATACGCATTTGCCAGAATATGGTTACCATAAAACAGCAAAGCCGCCTTATTTAAGGTGGCTTTGCTGGATCAGGATTTAATTTTTGCTGATCGGGTTTGCAGTTTTAGTCTTTGCTGCGAATAAAGTTCAGGCAGATTTGGTTACACTCGCCTTCAAAAAGTAAGCAACAATCAGCGTGATTCCCATTCCTTTTAAAAAGCCTTTTAACGATTCTGAAATGGGCGTGAAATGACCCAGCAGAAATGCACAAACGATAGACAGGAAACCAATCAATAACAGCAGTTTTAAAAATTTTAGCTTTCTCATTTTGTAGTAGTTTATATTTTCAGGTCTTTACCAGCTGAGAACCGGAAAGCCTAAACTACCAAGAATTGAATAAAACAAAATGCTTTTGACGAGAAAATTTATAGTTTTTTCAAAAAATATTAACCTGTTAAAGAAAGTGTTATTTTATACTGAAAATTTTAAATTTTAAACGGTTTTATTGCGTGGATTGCGCAGCTTTTGCCTGCACATCTGCTTCATTAGACGAAGCTTTTTTCTCTTCTTCCATTTCTTTGGATAAAAAGTAATTCAAACCGGTACGGATAACGGCAATTGCGCCTAATTTTCCAATCTCCTGCCAGTTTGGTGCAACGGCAGTTGATAAAATATCAGCCCCTAATTGAAACTCTAAAGCTAGTGCCAGGTAACGCGCCAACGTAAGTCGGATAGCATTAAAATCTGTTTCCTGCCGGCTGATTAGCGCTTTGGCAAACCGGTACAAAGAAATAGCCGAACCAATGGCAATGGCTGCTGCGCCGGTAATTTCTACACCCAGGCGCAGCCATTGCACCAGGTTCATCACAAAATTTTCTATGGGAGGAGTCATCAATAGTAGAACTATAATTTTTCTATTGGGTTTGCAGGCACATTTCTGTTGATCATCCAGATCGAAACCTTTTGAATAATCACTAAAACAACTAATAAACCCAGCGCAATTAAAAATAAAGGCATCGTTTTGCCGGTTTCAAAAGCAAAAGTTAAAGCGGTAGAAACAGCCGGCGGGTGCATCACATTCAGCAGTACCATAAATGTGATTGCCAAAACCATGGCCAGCATGGCAGAAGTATAGCCCGGACCAATTAATTTAATTACCCCGATACCAATCAGCGCGGCCGACGTTTGCGCCATAGCCAATGTATAAATGCTGTTGGTTGGATGTTCTGGATCGAGGTAAATTAAAAAAGCACTGGAAGCCAGGGAAGCAAAAAGCAGGTGTTGTTTGCCGTACATTTCCAGTAAAAACAGCACAATGCCCATGGTAATGGTTGGAAGCAGGGCCAATGAAATTTCGGTTTTAAGATCATAACGTTTGCGCATGTATTTTAATGGATAAGCTCAACAGTTAAAACATTACTCCAACAAAAAGTTTTACGCTGCGGTTAAACGCCATGCTGTTTTTATCAACCTAAATTTGTGACAGTTTTTTAAACTTTGCAGCGATCAAACTACCGATGTATTTGGATGTTTATTAAACAAAATTCAAGAAATTATACAACATGTTCACCGGAATTATAGAAACTTTAGGCACAGTTACTGATCTTTTTGCTGATCAGGGAAATTTGCATTTAACCATCGGCTCCGGTTTGGCGCACGAGCTGAAAATTGATCAATCCATCGCCCACAACGGCATTTGCCTTACGGTGGTGGCCATTGCAGATGGTTTGCACACGGTTACGGCAATTGAAGAAACGCTGAACAAAACCAATTTAGGCCGTTTGCAGGTTGGCGATATGGTTAATTTAGAACGTTGTATGCGGATGAACGACCGTTTAGATGGCCATATTGTGCAGGGCCACGTAGATCAAACGGCGGTTTGTATTGCGTACCGCGAACTGGAAGGCAGCTGGGAATACACTTTTCAGTACGATCCGGCAAAAGGAAATGTAACGGTAGAAAAAGGTTCGGTTTGCATCAATGGTGTGAGTTTAACGGTGGTTAATTCGGTTGCCAACACGTTTTCGGTAGCGATCATTCCTTACACGTATGAACATACTAATTTGCAACAAGTGCGCGAAGGTTCTGTAGTAAATTTAGAGTTTGACGTGATCGGGAAATATGTTGCGCGTTTGATGCAGCGTTGATACTGTTTTTATCGACCTAAAGTTTGTAAACTACACCTAACTGCCTGCCTTCAAAATTGGGTTGCAAGTTGCTGAAAAGCGATTTCCCAGAGTTTTGATGCAGATGCTGGATGCCGAATAATGTTCCATCAAACAAGAATAAAAAAGCACCTTGCAAAATTATGGCGTTGCCATAACCGTGCAAACGATCAGAATTTTTGCTGGTGCCATGCCTGTTTAAGTACACGCCGCCAGCAACGTAAGCCAAATCTAATCCGGCATTAATCAGCAATATTCTTTCAGTTTTGCGTTGCTCTGCCAGGCTTTGTTTTAGGTCGAATTGTTGATGCAATGCTGTTTTTGCACCATAAAAACCCACGGTTGCGATACCGAGGTTTACAATGTTCCAGAAAACATTCATCTGGTTAAAATATCGCGCCGCACTTTTGGTTTTGTAAAAACCAATGCTGCCGAATGCAATATTGGCAATTGCCCATCCACCCAAAACCTTCATACTGGTATGGTTGATTTGGTTTCTTTTATGGTTGAAATTGGATAAGGTATCTTGCGCTTTTACTTCCGCAGAAAAAATGATGAACAGGAAAAGGAGCAGTTTTTTCATGAATTTACACCGATAAAAGAAGCATCCGAAATTTAACGAATATAAGCTTTTACCAGCCTCTCAACTCCGAAAACCGATGCACCTTCCGCACAAAAAAAGCCCAAACCACACTGCCTTTGTAAAAACCAGCGGTTGATTGCAGATTGTAATCCGCATGGCGTTCGCTTTTAACTTTTTGTCGCTGACCGGAATTGGTAAATAGTTGCCGGATAAAATTTTGATGTGCTTTGCTGATCGCCCAGGCATCTTTTCTTTTTCCTTCGGTGATAAAACGAACCAGCGTTACAAAATCAAGCACAAAACGCATCGGGATGATGAACACACTTTTGCGTAGCCATAAATTCTTTTGCAGCAGCAGTAAATTATTGCGGAAGTTAAGGTAAGTTTTATATGGATTTTCGGCATCCAGCGTGCCTCCGCCCAAATGATAAACCGTGGATTCGGCACAATACATCACTTTTAAACCCATGTTTTTCAACCGCCAGCACAAATCGATTTCTTCCATGTGGGCGAAAAAACGTTCATCAAAACCACCCGAAAGTTCCCAGTATTTTTGCTTGATAAACAAAGCAGCACCCGAAGCCCAAAGCACTTCAATGGTTTGATCGTACTGGCCGCGGTCTTCTTCAATCTCAAAAAAAATCCGTCCGCGGCAAAACGGATAACCAAACGTATCAATAAAACCACCGGCCGCACCGGCGTGTTCAAATTTGTTTTTTTGCTGCCACGACAAAATTTTTGGTGCCGCGGCTGCAATCAATTCGTCGCTTTGCATCAGTTGGATAACCGGTTCAATCCAGTTTGGCACAACTTCTACATCAGAATTTAGCAGGATAAAATAATCAGCCTGAACCTGCGCCAAAACACGATTGTAGCCGCCGGTAAAACCATAGTTCTGATCGTTCAATACTGTTTTTACCAAGGGAAAATTGGTGCGCACAAACGCCACAGAATCATCTGTAGAACCGTTATCGCCCAACACAATTTCCAGGTTTGGGTAAGTGGAAGCCGCCACCGAAGGCAGGTAAGTTTGCAGATATTTTAAACCGTTCCAATTCAGGATTACTACGGCAACTTTGGGCAGTGCCGTTTCATGCAGCATGTTCATCTATGAATATCTTCCGGTTTAAATTTCCATCTTCTGTGCGACCATAGCCAATAGGCCGGTTCCTCACGGATCACTTTTTCCAGATATTGCACATGCAGATCAGTAATTTCGTGTTCGTTACTTAGTTTTGGTTCGCTTATTAATGGCACGAAGGTACACGAATAATAACCTCTTTTTACCACCCGGATATCACAAAAAATCACCGGATCGTTAGTCATCACGGCCATTTTTTCAATCCCTAAAAAAACGGCAGTTGGCTGGTTTAAAAAGTTGGTAAAGTATTGCGTTTCCTCGCGCACCGGCGTTTGGTCGCATACAAAAACGGTTAATTTGGGTTCGTTTTTGAGGGAAACTAAAGTCCGCAATGTTGATTTCATCGTTACCGGCATCGACCCAAAGCGCGACCGGATTTTTCGGATAAACTGATCCAGCACTTCATTTTTAAGCGGTTTGTAGATAAACAGTTTCTTTTTTTGGGTAGAAAAACCCAGAATTTGCGCCGCCATTTCCCAGTTGCCGTAATGGCCCAGCGCCCCCAGCACACTTTTTTGCTGATTAAAATAAACATCCAATAATTCGGGGTTATTTAAAGTGAAATGTTTTTTAAGCTGATGTTTTGAAATGCTGATCGATTTAATAGCTTCCGCAAATAAATCTGCCAGAAAACCAAAAAACTTCCGTTCAATTTTGGCGCGTTCAGCATCAGATTTCTCTGGAAATGCGTTACACAGATTTTGCTGCACCACATTGCGGCGGTATTTGCATACATAAAAAAGGATGATAAAAACAGCATCAGAGAACAAGTACAAAACCCAAAAAGGCAACAGCGACAACAGATACAAAAAGAGAATAGTTGTTTTCGTAAATGCTTTATTGATCATCTTCATTTAAGTAGTTCCAGTTGAGGATTACTACAGCGGATTGGGCTAGTTTGCTATTTTATACAGCTGTTTTATTTATGAATATCTTCCGGCTTAAATTTCCATCTTCTGTGAGACCATAACCAATAGGCCGGTTCCTCACGGATCACTTTTTCCAGATATTGTACATGTGTATTGGTAATTTCGTGTTCGGCTGTTGGTTTAGGGTCTTTTATCAGTGGCACAAATGTGCAGGTATAATAACCTCTTTTTACTAAGCGAATATCACAAAAAACTACGGCACTATTGGTTAATTTCGCCATCTTTTCTACCCCTAAAAAAACTGCTGTTGGCTGATTTAAAAAGTTGGCAAAATATTGTGTTTCTTCACGCACAGGCGTTTGATCGCTTGCTAAAATAGTAATTATTTGTTCCTGTTGCTTATTAATTAAAGTTCTCATGGTCGCTTTCATCGGAATTAATTGCGCGCCAAATTTTTCTCTGCTTCGTTTAATAACCGCTTCTATTTGGTTGTTTTTAACCGGTTTATATACAATCAGTTTTTGATTCTCTATACATAAACTCAACCCCAGCAAAGCCATTTCCCAGTTGCCGTAATGGCCAACAGCACCTATAACGCTTCGTTTATCAGCGAAATATTTGTTCAGCAATTCCGCGTCTATCATCTGAATATGTTTTTGAAGATCTGCACTGGAAATGCTGAACAACTTAACAGATTCTACCAGTAAATCAGCCAGGTAACGATAATATTTACGCTCAATCTGCGCACGTTCTGTTTGCGATTTTTCTGGAAAAGCGTTGCGCAAATTTTCCTGCGCTACTTTCCGGCGATAATGTGTTACATAAAAAAGCAGGATAAAAACAGCATCAGAAAACAGGTACAAAACCCAAAATGGCAGTAGCGAGATCAGGTACACAAAGAAAATGGCTACTTTCGTAAATGCCTTAATGATCATTGTTGTGGCAGAAGTTTTTGAATACAAATTTATGATTTATGGCCGATAATGGTGCAATCTTCCCGTTGTTTTACTTGCCGCCGGTTGCGTTTTTTACAGAATTGCTTCCGCATAAAAACAACTTTTTAATCGAACAAAAAGAGCATTTCCCCAAACAAACTTACCGTAACCGTGCGCAAATCTGTTCGCCCGACGGTTCACTTACGCTGGTTGTGCCGGTAACAAAAGGTTCTAAAAATCACACCAAAATCCGCGATGTAAAAATCAGCTACGATTTTAGCTGGCAGCGGCTACACTGGCTAAGTTTGCAAACCTGTTACCGCAGTTCGGCCTATTTTGAGTATTATGAAGCTGATTTTGAGCCTTTTTATGCAGCAAAACAGTTTGATTTTTTGTTTGACTGGAACGAAGCCTTACTGCAACTGCTGTTAAAATTGCTGAAAACGAAAGTGGAAATTAATTTCACCACAGAATATTCAGCTGATTTTGCCGGAGCAGATTTCCGTAACAACATCAACCCAAAAACAGCTTATGATTTTGAGCAGAAAACATATTTCCAAGTATTTGATGACCGGCAGGGTTTTTTAAAAAATTTAAGCATTGTTGATTTGTTATTTAACCAGGGACCAAATGCTTCCAACTATTTATAATGGCTAAAAAAAGCACACGTTTAAAAGTAAAATCATCCAAACACAACAACGTAATTGGCGAAACGCCGGGTTCTGTAAGTATTTCCAGGGATGCTTTAAAGCCGAAAATTGAAATCTATTCGTACAATCAAACGGAAATAAAAGACAGTAAAGGAACCGACATTTCGGTGATTTTGGAGCAGATGAATGCCTGTGCCGACCACACGCACTGGATTTTGATAAAAGGTTTAGGTGACCAGAATCTGATTGAACAGATTGGCAGCAAGCTTGAAATTAACCGGTTAGTGCTGGAAGATATTGTGCACACGCACCAGCGGCCCAAATTTGATGAATACGAAGGTTATGTTTTTTTAACGAGCAGGTTGCTGCATTATCACCAGGAGGAAGCGATTGAAGATTACCAGTTATCCATTCTGGTGAAAGAAAACATCATCATCAGCTTCCAGGAAACACACGAAGAGTATTTTGAAGGCGTGAAAAAACGGCTGGCTGGCGGCAAAGGCTTAATCCGCACGGGCGGCCCGGGTTATTTGGCTTATACGCTGACGGATACCGTGATTGACCGCTATTTTGACCTGCTAAACAAAGTAAGTGATTTGTTGGATTTGCTGGAAGACCGTTTGTATGATAACCCGGATCGCAGCATCATGTACGAATCGCAGCGCATCAGACGCGGCATGATTTTGCTGCGGCGCGCCGTTTGGCCGGAGCGTGATAAGATCAACGATATGATCCGGACGGAAAACGCGTTAATTAATCAAAATGATAAACTGTATTTGCGCGATGCCTACGATCATTGCATTCAGGTAATTGATTTGATTGAGAGCAATAAAGAGATCACATCCAGCATTGTGGATATGTACCTTTCGATCATCAGCAACCGTATGAACGAGATCATGAAAGTGCTTACGATCATTTCGTCCATTTTTATTCCGCTAACATTTATTGCCGGAATTTACGGAATGAACTTTGCACGCGTGGATCCGGTTACCAACCGCGTACTGCCGGATAATCTGCCCGAACTGTACACGCCGCACGGTTACATTTACGCGCTGGTGGTGATGCTGATAATTGCCATAGTACAGTTTGTGTTTTTCTGGCGGAAGGGCTGGTTTAACAAATTTTAAATTGAATGAAAATTAAACATCGCTATTTATACCTGCTGGCCGTTGGAGCTGTGGTTTTGATTACGGTACGCATGGTTTCGGCACAAAATCAAAACACGTTGCAGAATCCGGAATTGAAAGAAGTTTCCGGCGTTGCGGCTTCCCGCATCAACAAAAATATTTTGTATGTGCATAACGATAGTGGTGATACGAGCCGTTTTTTCGCCATTAACCCAAACGGACAACTGAAAGAAACTTTTTATTTTAAAGGCGATGCCATTGATTGCGAAGATATTGCGGTTGGTCCGGGATCGGAAAAAGGCAAAAGTTATGTTTATTTAGGAGACATTGGAGATAACCATCATGAGCGCAGAACGATTGAAGTTTATCGTTTTCAGGAACCGAAAATTAAGGATCAGAGAACGGAACACCTGAATGTTAATACCAATTATTTTAAATATCCCGACGGCCCGCACGATGCCGAAACGCTGATGATTGATCCGGTTGATCGTCTGTTTTACATCGTTACCAAGCGCGAAGATTCTGTTGGCGTTTACACCGCGCCGCTTAATGCTTCTTTTACCGATACAATTTCGTTGAAGCTGCAATGCAAACTGCATTTCAAAGGTTTGCCCTTGTTTAAATGGATTACTGCCGGAGATATATCCGCAGAAGGAAAACAAATTTTATTAAAAAGCTACCAGAAAGTTTATTACTGGAAGCGGAAACCTGGCGAACCAGTTTGGAAAGCCATGCAAGCCAAACCTTCAGAATTGCCTTATACAACCGAAAAACAAGGTGAAGCCATTGGTTTCACTGTTGATGGAAAAGGTTATTATACCACCAGCGAAGGCAAAAATGCACCGATCTATTTTTATCAAACACCAAAATAAATTTACTGGAATTTAGGGTGATAAAAACAGTATCGTGGTTTTCAAAGCTGAAATAAAGCTTGATCTTACTCACAAAAAACGCTTGCGTGATGTTTGAGAATTTATAAATAGATTGTAAACTTAAATCATCCGATACTCTCAGCATAAATATTAAGCGACCTCAAACAGGCCGCTTTTTTTATGCGATAAAAGAAGCATTTGGCCAAAGAACCAACTATATTGCTTGTTCAAATTTTCTACCTCAACATGAACAAGTTTTTTACTGGTTTTGCCCTGGCCGTTTCCTGCGTGATGTTACTTACGGCTTCCATTTATGCACAGCGGCGGCGGGCGGCCAACCCAAACGATTCGATTGCTTCCAACTACAATCCGCAGGAATTATTTACACCCAATTTTTACACAGAAAAGGGAAATGAATTTCATTCGCCGGATGGTTCTCCCGGACCAAAATACTGGCAAAACAAGGTGGATTATCAGCTTGATGCCAAAATTGATACGGTAAACAAAGTATTAACGGCCACAGAAAACATCAGTTACACCAATAATAGTCCGGCTGCGCTGCCTTATCTGTGGCTACAACTCGACCAAAATACCTATTTAAAAACAGCACGTTCCAACTTTGTAACTGGTCGGCCAGCTTCGGAACATACCAAAGGTTACGAGTTTGAATCGGTAGAAATTATCATCAACGGCAAAACGCAAACGGTTAATTATATCGTGAGTGACACGCGGATGCAGATTCGTTTGCCCAATGCCGTAAGCGGAAACGGTGGAAAAATCAGCCTGCAAATCAAATATCATTACCAGATTCCGGGCACTTTTGGCAACCGAACCGATTACAATCAAACTAAAAACGGTAAGATTTATGAGATAGCGCAGTGGTTTCCGCGGCTGTGTGTTTATGATGATTCGTCTGGTTGGGATACGTTGCCTTTTTTGGGTGCAGGCGAGTTTTACTTGGAGTATGGCGATATTGATTATAAAGTAAATGTGCCTTGGGATATGATCGTGGCTGGTTCCGGCGAGTTGCAAAACCCGAAAGATGTATTGACTGCCAAACAGTTAGCGTTGCTTGAACAAGCACGCAACAGTGATAAAACCATTATGATCCGTTCTGCTGCGGAAATTAAAGATCCGTCCTCGCGACCTGTTCAAAAAGGAACGCTGACCTGGCATTTTCTGATGAAGAACACACGCGATGTTGCTTTTGGCGCTTCCAATGCGTATATCTGGGATGCGGCGCGCGTTAATCTCCCCGGAGGAAAAAAATGTATGTCGATGTCGGTTTACCCGATAGAAAGTGCGGGCAACGATGCCTGGGGACGCGCCACGGAATACCTAAAAGGTTCGATCGAGTATTTCTCTCAAAAATGGTTTGTGTACCCGTGGCCGGTTGCCGTGAACGAAGCCGGCGCAGCTGGCGGCATGGAATATCCGGGAATTGTGTTTGACGGGATTGAAGATAAAGGCAAGGAGCTGTACTGGGTAACGGCGCACGAAATTGGCCACAACTGGTTCCCGATGATTGTGGGCAGCAACGAACGCCGCTTTGCTTGGATGGACGAAGGTTTTAACACATTTATAGATGTTTATGCTTCGGATGTGTTTAACAAAGGCGAGTTTGCGCCCAAACGCGATGGCGAATATGCGCCCGGCGGTGGCTTTCCGGCAGATGAAATTGTGCCGACGATTGTTGATCTGAACGCGCCCGTAATTATGACGGCTGCCGATGCCATCAAAGAAAAATATCGTCACCCGATTGCTTATTTTAAACCCGCTTTTGGTTTGGTTTTGCTGCGCGAACAGGTGTTGGGTAAAGATCGTTTTGATTACGCTTTCCGCAAATACATCCATGATTGGGCATACAAGCATCCGCGTCCGGATGATTTTTTCCGGGAGATGGAAAATGGAGCCGGAGAAGATTTAAACTGGTTTTGGAAAGGCTGGTTTTACAACAACTGGAAACTGGATTTG
>JBPBQN010000091.1:0-20137 GCA_050954865.1 Janthinobacterium lividum
TACCGGATGGCCGCCGTAACAGCAATTTACCTTAAAACCGCTGCCAATTGTTTTAAAAACCTGTTCAATTTGTAGAGCCAGTTCGCGAGAGGGAACCAGAATCAATGCTTGAACAGTCGTAATTTCTATATCAAGCAAAGCCAGCAAAGGCAATAAAAACCCAAGTGTTTTGCCCGAACCGGTTGGCGAAAGCAGCACCACATCGTTTTTTTTGGCGGCAGAAATGGCCGACTGCTGCATTTCATTCAGCGCAGAAATTTTAAGATTGGCCAGGGCTTGTTTAATCATTTTTGTTTGGGTTGAAGCCAAAGTTAAGCTAAAATAGCACAATGCCGGAAAAGCAGCCGGGCAGCAAACACATTAAATTGTACAAGGATTCAGGTTGAAAATATTTGAAACAAAATGAATGCTTCTTTTATCGACCTAAATTTCGTTATGTTAAACCATTACTGCCATGCTTCTTTTATCGGCCTAAAATTGACGCAGCATCAACCAAAAATATTTCAACCTAAAAAAAGCTGTAAGCAATTCGTGCTATCTTTGATTAAGAGGATTTTTATGGAACAGGACGAAAAACTAAACCGGATTATAGAAACGCGCATGAAATTAAAAGCGCGTTTTGAAGAAAAAATGAAACTGACGCCTTCTGTTGCGGATGATGCGCCAAAAGGTTCGGGCGAAATTAATCGTCATGGTATGCCGGCCATTCCGATCGGACAAACGGCAACCGTGAAATGGCCGGTTTTGGATTTGGGTTATCAGCCCAACATTCCGCTTGATCGTTGGCGTTTAACCATTGATGGCGAAGTAGAAAATCCGGTTCGCCTGACCTGGAAACAGCTGATGGATTTGCCGCAAACCAAAGATACGTCTGATTTTCATTGTGTTACCACGTGGTCTAAACTGAATATGCACTGGAAAGGCGTGAGTTTACTTGATCTGGCGGCGCTGGTTCAGCCTAAAGAAACTGCCACGCATATTTTGTGCTACGGTTATGATACTTACACCACTAATTTATCGTTAGAAGAAGCATTGAAGCCAGATGTTTTGCTGGTGCATACGTTTGACGGGCAGCCGCTGAGCAAAGAACATGGCGGCCCGTTGCGCATGATCACGCCGCAATTGTATGCCTGGAAAGGCTCAAAATGGATTAAAAGAATCCAGTTTTTAACAGAAGATAAACTGGGTTTTTGGGAAGATCGCGGTTACTCTAACACGGCTTATCCTTGGCGCAATGATCGGTACAGCGATTAAAAAATACTCCTGCAAAAGCATCAATTTTTAATTTTACTTTGACTACAAAAAACAAAAAATTCACTTTAAATCCATTAATTTTTAAGAATCTTTTTTACTTCAGCCACGTAACAAATCCCAAAGATTTGATCCGTGGTATGATAAAAAATCCTTACTTTTCTTTAATGGCAACGGCCTGGCGCAACGCCCGCAAAGACCGCAAACGGATGGTGCTGGTGTATGCTTTGTTTACCGGTGCAAATTTGGTGGCTGCCATCAATCCGTTTTTTTACGGTTGGTTTGTCAATTCCATTCAAAAAAACGGCGCTAAAATAATTCCTTCCGTTTGGCTGTACGCCGCAGGATTTTTAGGATTGAAACTGTTGGAATGGACTTTTCATGGTCCGGCCCGCGTAATGGAGCGACAGCTGGCTTTCAAACTCTCCAAAAATTATCTGGACGATTTGTATCATAAAGTCATCCATTTGCAGGTAAGCTGGCACAAAAATAACCACAGCGGTGTTACCATCAACCGCATCCGCAAAGCTTACACCGCACTGAAAGAGTTTTTTCAGTCTGGTTTCAGCTATTTTCAATCGCTTACCAAATTTATTATTTCGTTTTCGGTGATGCTTTATTTTTCGCCTTTGTTCGGCAGCATTGCTATTATTTTGGGTGCGCTTACTTTTTGGGTGATCCTGAAGTTTGATAAAATCTACATCAAATCTTTAAGAGAAGTGAACGAAGCAGAGCATGCCGTTTCTTCCAATTTGTTTGATAGTTTATCCAACATGATGACGGTTATTACGCTGCGACTGGAAAAACGCGTTCATATCGGTTTAATGGAAAAGATGAACCTGATTTTTCCGCCATACAAAAAGTTTGTAACCGTAAACGAGTGGAAGTGGTTTACCGCTCAAATGCTGGTGGCCAGTATTTATGTAACCATGATTTTGGGCTACGTTTATCAGCAGCAGCACAGCGGCCACCTTTTTATGTTGGGCGGTTTGGTTACGCTGCTGGGTTTTGTTAACCAGTTTACCAGCGTTTTTAATGATTTTGCACAGCAATACAACCAGATTGTGCAGTTTCATACCGATGTGGAAACGGCAAAAACCATAGAAGATAGTTTTGCGCAAGATCATCGCGCGCTAAACGAAAACAGTTTGCCGCAGGATTGGAAAACTTTAAACATTCGTGATCTCAGTTTTTTGCATGATAAAAACACTATCAATCAAGCTGTTGTGGATACGCGCGGACAATTAAACGCTGGTCCGGTCTGGAAAAAATCGTACGGCTTGAACGGTTTAAATATGCAGATTCACCGCGGACAAAAAATTGCTTTAATTGGCGAAAGTGGCTGCGGGAAAAGCACTTTGCTGAGTTTGCTTCGCGGATTGTATGCGCCTTCTACCGGCGATCAGCTGGAAGTTGACGGAAATCCGGAAATGGATTTTAGTTATCTGGCCAACGCTGTTACTTTATTTCCGCAGGAACCCGAAATTTTCGAAGCCAGTTTTCAGTACAACATCACGTTAGGTTTGCCTTTTGAAGCAGAAGAAGTGAACCGGATTTGCGAAATCACGCGCCTTTCTGCTGTGTTGCAAAACCTGGAAGGTGGCGTAGAATCGGTAATTCAGGAAAAAGGAGCAAACCTTTCCGGCGGACAAAAACAGCGTTTGGCTTTGGCGCGAGGTGTGCTGGCCGCCAGTTCCAGCAGTTTGGTTTTGCTGGATGAACCAACCAGCAGCATGGACCCAAAAACAGAACAGGAAATTTACCTTAACCTGTTTAAAGAATTTGAAGGTAAAACCGTGATTTCCAGCCTGCACCGTTTGCATTTGCTGCAATATTTTGATTATGTGTATGTGCTGGATAAAGGCCGGATTGCCGAAGAAGGCACGTTTCAGGATTTGCTAAACCGAGGCGAAATTTTTAATAAACTGTGGAGCCATCAGCATAAACAACAAACAGAAACAGCCGCGTAAACCTAAATTTTACCTGGTAAAAACAGCATTGGTTTTTAATAAAAAAGGCTGCAAATTATTTTGCAGCCTTTTTATTAATAGGGCTTTTACAAATCTTGTTCTTCCTGCAATTTTTGCGGAAGTTTTTTCACCAGTTCATTAATTACTGCATCGCCGTAAGCGCCGTAACCATTGATCAAAACGCCTTTTTTATCATCTACAACTGAAGAAATCGCGTAAACAATGGCTTCATCTTCCGGGTCAGAAATGCCTTCAAAACGGTAGTGTTTATCAATAATATATTCTTCAGGATGTTCCTGCAAGTGTTTTCCGGGACCGTCGGCCGTATTTTCGGTGATGTTAAAATCAAGCGTATAACCGTCCACCAACAATTTATTGGTGATTTCGGAAAGGGTAGTCATAGGTTCCATAAGGTAAATTTTATTGTGTTGTTGGCAAATATAAGGGTTCAGGCTGCATTTTGTTGATAATAAAACCAGCAAGTGATGCATCTTTTACTTCCCATGCCCACCACTCATCACAAAAACCAATTTCCCGCCACCCATAATTTCCGAATGCGTAATATAATTCCGGTTTAAAGCCTGTCCATTCAGCAATACTTCTTTTACATATACATTTTTGGCAGATTGATTTTTGGCGATAATTTCCAAAGTTTTTCCTTCGGGAAGTTGAATCGTTGCGCCATCAACCGCCGGACTTCCCAATGAATACTGATCCGATCCCGGCGCAAACGGATAAAAGCCGAGCGAACTGAAAATATACCAGGCGCTCATTTGTCCGGTGTCATCATTTCCGCCCAAACCATCCGGCGTAGGTTTATACATTTTCGGCAAGATCATGCGGATGCGTTCCTGCGTTTTCCAGGGCTGGTTGGTCCAGTTGTACAGGTAAGCCACGTGGTGCGAAGGCTCGTTGCCATGCACATAATTGCCGATAATGCCATCGCGCGTAATATCTTCTGTTTCAGCAAAATATTTATCGGGCAAATTCATCGTAAATAATGAATCCAGTCGCGAAATAAAACGCTTGTTTCCGCCCAACAATTTAATCAGTTCGGTTGGATTCTGCGGAACGAAAAAAGTATAATTCCAGGAATTTCCTTCAATAAAACCCTGATTATTCGTAGATAATGGATCGAAATTTTTGCGGAAAGTGCCGTTTGCCAGCTTTGGATGCATAAATCCATCCGAAGGATCAAATACGTTTTTATAGTTTTCCGAGCGTTTGATAAACTCGTTGTAAATGTCCGTTTGCCCTAATTTTTTGGCCATTTGTGCAATCGCCCAGTCATCATAAGCATATTCCAGCGTGTTGGAAACCGAAACGCCGTTGTGTTCATCCGCAATATAACCTTTGTCGATGTACTCGCCGATGCCTTCATAATTGCGTTTCCGCGCAGTGGCCACGCAGGCTTCCAACGCTTTTTGGGTGCTAAAAGAAGCATTGCCTTTTATCACAGCATCAGCAATTACGGCCACCGCGTGATAACCAGACATGCACCAGTTTTCGTTGCCGGAATTTGACCAAACGGGCAGCATGTGCTCCGGACTTTGATCAAAATGTGCCAGCATGGATTTAATCATATCATCATTTCGTTTTGGATCAATGATGTTGAAAAGCGGATGCAACGCGCGGTACGTATCCCACAAAGAAAACGTGGTATAATTGGTAAAACCCTCTGCTTTATGCACGTTTTGATCCAAACCTTTGTATTTTCCATCTGCATCCATGTAAATAGTTGGATTGATGGCAGCGTGATACATCGCCGTATAAAAATTCTGTTTTTCATCCAAACTTTTGCTTTGAATGGTGATTTTGGAAAGTTCCTGTTCCCATAATTTCTGGCCTGCTTCTTTTACCGCATCAAAATCCCAACCGGGCATTTCAGTTTGCATATTGTTGAGTGCGCCATCCATGCTCACCGGAGAAAGTGCAAATTTGATTTTGATTTTTTCACCTTCTTCCGTTTTGAAATCGAAATAAGCCCGAAGCCGTTGCGCCGCAATTTCCGGGAAGTTTTTGCTCTGGTTAAATTTCCCCCAAAAGCCTTTGTAAACCTCTTTTTTAGAATAAGTGTGATTTCCATAAGCAATAAAAGGCTTGGAAAATTTCATGGCAAAATACAGCACGCGGTTTTTGGCCCAGCCGTTAGTTTGTCGGTAACCAGTTACTAATGTGTCGTTTACCACGTGCAGGTACGTCCATACGTTTTTATCATCGTAATTGTAAATGCCAGCCATTAAATCCAGAATAATGTGTGCTTGATCCGATTTCGGGAACGTATATTGATGAAATCCAACGCGCGTGCTGGCTGTCATCTCTGCCGTAATATTGTAATCATCCAGCTTCACTTTGTAATAATCTGCAGCAGCTGTTTCGTTTTCGTGAGAAAATCTGGAGCGATAACCGCTGTTGGGTTGAGCAGCCGTTCCGGGATTCAGTTTGAGTTGTCCAACCGTTGGCATCACCAGGAAATCACCTAAATCAGCATGGCCGGTGCCGCTGAAATGTGTATGGCTGAAACCAGTTATCGTATGGTCATCATATTGATAACCAGCACAATAACTGTAAACTTTTGGGTTGTATTTGCCGTTTTCTTCATAGCTGATCGTATCGGTTTCCGGGCTTAACTGCACCATTCCGAACGGCACGGTTGCGCCGGGATAAGTGTGTCCCATGCGTTGCGTGCCGATAATCGGCTTCACATATTGCACTAAATTTGATGCTGATTTTTGTTGGGTAAAAGCAGCAGCAGATGAAAAAAGTAAACCGGCTAAAATTATCGGAATCTTCATGAAAGCAGTTTTGGGTTGAAAAAATTTGAACGCAATTATAAGCAGGAAAATATAAACATTGACCGCAAATTTTTCTTATCGTTACAATCCAATTCGAACCAAAAATTAATGAAAAATTTTCCTCCAAAAAAAGAAACCAGTAACGCATGCTTCTTTTATGCCTTATTTTTTGTGCTGATGATTTTCTCTGCAGAAACCAAAGCGCAATCGCCAAAAACAAGAAATGATGGCGCAGGTGCTTATGTCACAGGCAAATACCGCAATCTTTTTGCGGAACAGGGGCACACCGAACAGGAAATTTCTGCTAAAATCGATGCAGGTTTTCAGCAGCTTTTTCATGGTGATACCGCTACACAGGCCATTTATTTTGAAGCTGGAAAAAATGCAAACGGACCGAAAGCTTACGTAAGCGATGTGCCGCATTTTGATATTCGTACCGAAGGCATGAGTTACGGAATGATGGTGGCCGTGCAGCTTAATAAAAAGGCCGAATTTGATGCGATCTGGAATTATGCAATGGAAAAAATGTACATCAGCAATCCGGAGCATCCTTCGCAAGGTTATTTTTCCTGGTCGCTTAACCGAAATGGTGAAGCAAACGAGGAAACGCCTGCACCAGACGGCGAAGAATATTATGTGATGGCCTTATATTTTGCTTCGGGCAGATGGGGAAATGGCAAAGGTATTTACGATTATCACGCCTGGGCGGACAAGATTTTAACGGTCATCCGGCGGCATCCTTTAAAATCCGGCAAAACCAAATTTGGCAACCGCAACATTTCTGCCATGGTAAATGAGGAACATAAAATGATCCGGTTTGTACCCGGGATCGATCGTGGAGATTTCACCGATCCGTCGTATCATCTGCCTGCTTTTTATGAATTATGGGCGAGATGGGGGCCAGTTGCCGACCGTGCTTTCTGGGCAGCTGCGGCTGATTCGAGCCGGAATTATTTCCAGAAAGCTACCAATGCAGAAACTGGTTTGGCACCGGATTACGGCAATTTTGACGGTTCGCCGCATGTAAGCGGTTTCAACAAAAATTCGATTAATTTTTCTTTTGATTCCTGGCGCACGGCCAGCAACTGGTCTGTCGATTGGAACTGGTGGCATAAAGACGCGCGCGAGCAGCAACTGAGCAACAAAATCGAGGCATTTTTCGCTTCCAAAGGTTTGGATACTTATGGATGCCAGTTCCCGTTGAATGGCAGCAAAACGCTGGATGCACGCCACGCAAATGGGCTGATTGCCACCAACGCTGTAACTGCTTTAGCGGCAACCAATCCACTGGCAAAAAAATATTCGGAAGCTTTATGGAACGCACCGGTGCCACAAATTTTGGTAGAACGTTATTACGATGGCCTGCTTTACCTGATGAGTATGTTGCATTGCAGCGGCCGTTACCGCATTTATCAGCCCAAATAATTGAATTTTGGGTCGATAAAAGAAGCATCGGTTGTTCTGTAAAAATATTATGCTGAACGAGGAATGCCCGATATTGATACTTCTTTTATAGGGTACGAAATTTATATTCGCGAACTATTTTCTGCAAAAAATGAAAAAAATATATACGGCTGTTTTATTGGCAGCAAGCGTTCAAACTTTCGCCCAGAACACACCAGTTGCGGGCAGCAAATACGATCAGCATAAAGTTTTCGATCCTAATTTTTATATTGAAAAAGGCAGCCAGTTTCGCACAGCCGGTGGTGCACCGAGTGCCAAATACTGGCAAAATCATGCTGATTATCAGATAAACGTGGTTTTAGATACGGTTAAAAAACAACTTTCGGGCAGCACCATCATCACTTATACCAATAACAGCCCGGATGGCCTGCCATTTTTATGGCTACAGCTGGATCAGAATATTTACCGTCAGGATTCTCGTGCCGAAGCCACCACGCCTGTTACCGGCGGCCGTTTTGCCAACAAAGCTTTTACGCAGGGCGACGTGATCAAATCGGTTACGCTGATTAGAAACGGCAAGGCGGAAACGGCCAATTACTTGGTTACGGATACGCGGATGCAGATTAAATTGCAGGATTCGCTGAAAGCAGCGGGCAGCAAAATCCAGATCAAAATTGATTACAGTTTCGAAATCCCCGAAAACGGCACAGACCGCATGGGCCGCGTACGCACCAACAACGGCTGGATTTACGAAATGGCGCAGTGGTACCCGCGGATGGAAGTGTATGATGATCTGAGCGGCTGGAACACGATCCCGTATCTGGGCGCATCTGAGTTTTATCTGGATTGTGGCAACATCAATTACTCGATCACGGCTCCGTCAAACCTGATTATCGCTGGTTCGGGAGATTTGCTGAATCCGACGGAAGTACTTTCGCCAACCGTTTTAGGCAGATTGAATAAAGCCCGGAGCAGCGATCAAACGGTGATGATCCGGGATTCTTCCGAAGCAGGAAAATCAGAAAGTTTCTTTAAAAAACCAACTTTAACCTGGCGTTTTTTGTGTAAAAATACCCGTGATGCAGCCTGGACAGCTTCCAACGCTTTTGTTTGGGATGCAGCGCGGATCAATCTTCCCAGCGGAAAAAAAATCCTTGCACAATCACTTTATCCGGTGCAAAGCGGCGGTTCAGCGGCTTGGGGACGATCAACGGAATATGTAAAAGCGAGCATTGAAATGGATTCGCGCCAGTGGTTTGAATTTACTTATCCAACCGCAACCAACGTGGCCGGAATTGTAAGCGGAATGGAATATCCGGGCATTGTTTTTTGCGGAGCCGACAGCCGTGGCGCAGAACTTTGGGACGTAACGAACCACGAATTTGGCCACAACTGGTTCCCGATGATTGTGGGTTCTAACGAGCGCAAATATGCCTGGATGGATGAAGGTTTTAACACGTTTATCAATCAAATCGACATCACACTTTTTAACAAGGGTGAATATTACATCAGGCCGGATGCAGAAGTCAATGCACCATCAGCTTTTGGTCCGCAGGCAGAAGCCATTTTTAATACGCCCGATGTTTTGCAGGCTTCGTTTTTGGGTGAAGCTGCTTATAACAAACCTGCTTTGGGACTGAAAATTTTACGCGAGCAGATTTTGGGTAAAGAGCGTTTCGATTACGCTTTCCGCACCTATATTAAGCGTTGGGCTTTCAAACATCCGTCGCCTTGGGATTTTTTCCATACCATAGATAATGCGGCAGGAGAAGATTTGAGTTGGTTTTGGAAAGAATGGTTTTTTACCACCTGGAAGTTGGATCAAAGCGTAAAAGGCATCAGTTACATTCAAAATGATGCGGCAAAAGGAGCATTGATCACGATAGAGAATTTGGGCGAAATGGCTTTGCCGGTTACCGTAGCCGTTACCGAAGCCAATGGCAAAACCGGAACCGTAAAACTGCCAGCAGAAATTTGGCAGCGCGGTGGCAGCTGGACTTTTCAGTATCCATCAGCCTCAAAAATAAATCTGGTGGTGCTTGATCCGGAGCATGTTTTGCCGGATATGGAAACCGATAACAACACTTTTAGCGGCATCACGATGCCGGCCGGAACAACAGCCAACAGCGTAATCAAAAAATACCTGGATGCTGTTGGCGGAGAAAGCAAACTGCGGAACCTGAAAGATTTAACCATCAGCATGAGCGGACAGATTTCTGGTATTCAAGTTTTAGAAACCAATGAATATAAAATGCCCGACCGGTTTTCGCAGGAGTTGAAAATTCCATCGTACAACCTTACGCGGCGCACGATTGTGAATAAAGACAGCATAAAAACATTGCAAAACAACGAACCGATCCAGCTGACGCAAAGTGATAAAGCAATTGTTAAACAGTCGCAAATGCTTTTCCCGGAACTAAATTTTAATGCTTCCACATCCATTTTATCACCAGGAATAAAAGTGATCAATAATCAGCCGGCTTACCTTATTACCAACACCAGCGCTAACGGCCATGTAGTTAAATCTTATTACGATATGGCTTCCGGCTTAAAACTGAAAGAAGTGCACACCTCTTCCAACGCAATTACCACATTAGATTACAACGATTACCGCGTGGCCGGAAACGGAATCAAAATTCCGTACAGCACTACAAATACGATTTTTGGCGAAAATATTACGTTTAAAGTAACCGATGCCAAGGTGAACAGCGGTGTGGCGGATAGCCGGTTTCAGTAAAAAAATCAAATGCTTCTTTTATCGACCTAAATTTGGGTTGATAAAAGAAGCATTTGATGTAGAAAGCTTTTCGGAAACGGAGGGCTTTTTTGATATATTTGAATTAAACCGCTTTTTATGGAACGTATTGTGATTGAAGTAGATGAAAAATCTGCAAAAAGATGGAGATATACTTTCAGAAAAAAAAGAACGACTTGCAAAAAGCATTGAGATGCTTATTGTTAAAAGTTATTCTGAAGATGAAGATGGGTTTTGGGCGTTTGTAGAAAAAATAAGTCAGAAAGCAGCAGAAAAAGGCTTGACTGAAAAAGAGCTTAACCGGATTTTGAATGAAGGTTAAATATGTTTTCTAAAAAACAAGCGATAAAAGAAGCATCAGCCAAAACTACCAATACTTCTTTTATCGCCTAAAAATTAACCTAAAATCGCATTGATCGATTTCAATTCTTCCTCGCTAAAAGCAGTATTATCCAAACATTTCAACGAATCTGCCAACTGCGCGGGTTTGCTGGCGCCGATTAAAACGGAAGTTACGCGCTCGTCTTTCAAAATCCACGACAAAGCCATTTGTGCCAGCGATTGGTTGCGCTGTTCGGCCAAAGTATTGAGTTTTTTGATCTGATCGAGTTTTTCTGGTGTCAGCTGGTTTTCCTGCAACGCGCCGCTTGCTCTGGCCGCACGCGAATCTTCCGGAATGCCGTGCAAATATTTATTGGTTAACATGCCTTGCGCCAATGGTGAAAACGGAATGCAGCCAACGCCTTCCTGCTCCAGCAAATCCAGCAAACCTTCCGTTTCAACCCAACGCTCAAACATAGAGTATTTAGGTTGATGGATGAGGCAGGGCGTACCCAAATCTTTCAAAATTTTAATCGCTTTGGCGGCTTCTTTGGGGTGATAATTGGAAATGCCCACGTATAACGCTTTGCCCTGCCGAACCATCAGATCCAATGCGCCCATGGTTTCTTCCAGCGGCGTTTCCGGGTCTGGCCGGTGCGAATAAAAAATATCTACATAATCCAGTTTCATCCGCTTTAAGCTTTGCTCTAAACTGGCCATCAGGTATTTTTTCGATCCCCATTCGCCATAAGGTCCCGGCCACATTAAATAGCCGGCTTTGCTGCTGATAATCAGTTCGTCGCGGTATGCTTTAAAATCTTCGTGCAAAATGCGACCAAAATTTTCTTCTGCGGATCCCGGCGGCGGACCGTAATTATTGGCCAGATCAAAATGCGTAATGCCGCTATCGAAAGCCAGTTTCAGCGTTTCGCGGAAGTTTTCCATCACGTCCACATCGCCGAAATTGTGCCACAAGCCAAGCGAAACAGCCGGTAGTTTGATGCCGCTTTTGCCACAGCGGCGATATTGCATATCCTCGTAACGGGATTCTTTTGCTAAATAAGTCATGTTGTTTGGTTAATCATTTGATGCGTTAAAAATAGCGGAAAGTTGCTTCAGTACAAATCCAAAATTGTATTATATTTAATGCAGACAGAATTACATCAAATTCAATCTATATGAAAAAAATTGTACTGCTTCTTTTACCATGCTTTTTTTCGGCTGCATTATCGGCACAAATTGAACCGGCTAACTATAATGTTGGCGTTACCAGATTTATAAAGTTTTATAATGAAAATGCTGCCGACAGTATCTTCAAAATGTTTAACATCAAAATGCAAACTGCACTGCCGATAGAAAAAACCAAAGCAGTAGCTGAGCAATTACAAACGCAGTTGGGCAATATCCAAACAACGGAATTTAAAAGTATCAACAATAACCAGGCTTTGTACAAAACAACTTTTAACAATGGTGTTTTTGCTTTGCGGATGAGTTTGGATGCGGAAAATAAGATGAGCGGTTTGCTGGTACAGCCTTATCAGGAAGAAAAAGTTAACACCGTTGATGCAAGTTTATCGGAAAATCCGGTAACGGTTAATGCAACTGATGCAACATTGTCCGGCTCAGTTCTCACCCCAAAAAATAGCATAGGCAAAATACCGGTGGTTTTGATTATTGCCGGTTCCGGACCAACAGATCGCGATGGAAACAGTGGCAACGATCTTACGGCCAATTCTTATTTTTTATTGGCAAATGCGCTGGGAAAAGCAGAGATTGCTTCTTTGCGTTACGATAAAAGAGGTGTTGGAAAAAGCAACTCTCAAAAAAGCATGATTCAATTACGTTTTGATGATTATGTGAACGATGCCATCGCCATCATCAAACAATTAAAAACTGATCCAAGATTTTCAAAAGTGATCGTTTTGGGACATAGTGAAGGTTCATTGATCGGGATGATTGCTGCGGAAAAAGAAAAAGTTGATGGATTTATTTCTGTGGCAGGAGCAGGAGATAAAGCAAGTAAAGTAATTACGGAACAATATAAAGCGCAACCAAAAGAAGTTTTTTTGGCGGCCAAAGCAAAGCTTGATAGTTTGGATAAAGGGTTAAATGTTGTTGCTAACAATGATCCGATGTTCCGGCCAAGTGTTCAACCTTACCTGATGTCATGGATGAAATACAACCCGCAAACTGAAATTAAAAAACTGAAAATTCCTGTTTTGATTGTGCAGGGAACGCACGATTTGCAAGTTACAGTTGCCGATGCCCAAAACTTGAAAAAAGCTAAACCGAATGCTGATTTGGGTTTGATTGATGGCATGAACCACATTTTAAAAGATGCACCGGCAAACCGTGAGCAAAATGCAGCAACATACAGTAATCCGGGTTTGCCGCTGGATACCAACTTCAAAAATGCTGTTATCAACTTTATCAGTAAAATAAATAACTCAATTTTAAACCGGTAAAAACAGCATCCCGAAATTCATTTGTAATTTCCAATGCTTTTATGTTGATTTAAGCTACCAATTTAAACTGAATGAAACGCTTCTTTTATACCACTTTTTTACTTGCCACCATTTCAATTTCTACTTTAAAAGTGCAGGCACAAACCACCATTCCACTGTATCCGGGCGCAGTTCCAAATTCGCTTCCGGTTGCTGATGCTGAAGAAAAATCAGGATCGGGAAGTGGTCTGCATTACAGCAAAGTATCCAAACCAACGCTCGAAATTTATTTGCCCAACGAAAATACCAGCGGCGCGGCCATTGTAATTTTACCCGGCGGCGGCTACAGTAATCTGGCTTACGGGCATGAAGGAATTGAAATTGCCAAAGCATTCAATAAAATCGGCGTGGCTGCTTTTATTTTGAAATACCGGTTGCCAAGCGATGTTACAATGAAAGATAAAACCATCGGGCCGCTACAGGATGCGCAAATGGCGATCAAAACCGTGCGTGAAAGTGCTGCAAAATACCACATCGACCCGAATAAAATTGGTATTATCGGTTTTTCTGCCGGCGGAAACCTGGCTGGTTTGGCGGTAACGCATTTTGATGATGCTAGAATCAGCAATAAAGAAAACACCAGTTTGCGGCCTGATTTTGCGGTGCTGATGTACCCTGTAATCAGTTTAACGGATAGTTTAGCGCACGGCGGATCGCGCAAAAACCTGATTGGCGAAAATCCTTCACAGCAAACCATTCGTTACTTTTCCAGTGAGTTTAACGTAAAAGCCAACACGCCGCCAACGATGCTGGTTCATGCAGAAGATGATGCCACCGTGAACGTAAAAAATAGCTTGTATTTTTATCAGGCTTTGCTGAAAAACAAGGTTTCGGCCAACATGATAATTTACCCGAAAGGCGGACATGGTTTTGGGCTGAATAACAGCACCACGCCGGATAAATGGATGGAACATTGCAAAAACTGGATGATCAGCAACGGCTGGATCAATCCTCAATAGGCTTCTTTTATCACCTAAAAATTCACCTTTAAACTTAAACCTGTATGGATACTCCGAAAGTTGTAATAAATACAATTGCCATAAATGCGCCGTCTTCTGCGGTTTGGGATGCGCTTGTTAATCCGCAGAAAACAAAAATTTACATGTTTGGCTGTGAAACCGTTTCTGACTGGCAAATAGGAAGTGATTTGCTTTGGAAAGGACAGCACGAAGGCCAGGAAATGGTTTTTGTGAAAGGGAAAATCCTTGAAATAAATCCGGGAACCTATTTAAAATATACCGTAATTGATCCTTTTGCAACCTACGCAGATGTACCCGAAAACTACCTGAATGTAACTTACGAAGTAATTCCGCAGGGACCAAAAACCATGCTAATTGTTACGCAGGACGGTTTTGAAACTGCTGCCGATGGAGAAAAACGTTATTTGGATGTGTACAATAACGGCGAAGGCTGGAACACAATTTTGGCCGAAATTAAAAAAGTAGCCGAACAAAATTAAGTGCTTAAAAAATGCAGGTAACACGGATTACCGAAACTGTTTTCCAGGTTACGCTGCCCATCGTGAATGCGTTTTTGGTGGATTTGCCTTCGGGTTTACTGCTGATTGATACCGGCCCGAAAAATAGCAAAGACGAGATTTTTGCGGCGATCCGGCATATCGGCAAGCAGCCGGAAAATTTAAAATACATCATCGTTACGCATGCACACCACGATCATGCTGGCAGTTTAGCTGCAATTTTAAAAGTTGTAAATGTGCCCGTTTTTGCTTCGCCGCTTTGTGCCGAAATGCTGAAAACGGGAATTGCTTTTGAACCGGAATCCAAAATTTTCAGTTTTCTGCTGAAATTGATTACCGGTTTTGGGTTGATTCGTTTGCCGTTTATTTACATCGATCCAATAATTTCTCCTATAAAAACAGTATCCGAAGGCGATGTTGTTCCTGATAAGAACGGTTTGCAAATTATTAACGCGCCTGGCCACACTGCCGAGCAGATCGCTCTTTTTTACCCGATAAAAGAAGCATTGCTGTTTGCGGTAGATGCTGCTGAAAATTTAAAAAAGCTAAAACCAAGTTTTGCTTATCAATCTGCCCGAATAAATCAGAAAACTTTAAAAAAACTGAGTGCTTACCCATTTAAACCAGTAGTTTTTGGTCATGGAAATGGATCTAACAAAAAAAATTTTATCAAATTACTTTCTTAATTGCTGTTTTTAATCGATTGATGTCAATAATTTTATCTTTTGTAAGATTTTTAAGATATTGTTGTGATTAATTGGTTAAAAATTTATCTTTAAGGAATTAAATATTGATAAATCAGGTAAAATTGGTTTCCAGAAGAGAATTTTTAAACAAAGGTGCCATGATGGCTGGTGCTGCTTATCCGGCATTGCTGGCTTTGGGCATGTTAAAATCGGCTCCAGCGCATGCTTTTGAGTTGCAGGGAAGCGGCGCAGGCAAAAAAGTAATTATTTTAGGCGGCGGTTTGACCGGAATGACAACCGCATACGAGCTGACCAAATTAGGTTATAACTGTACCATTTTAGAAGCCCGCGAACGTGCCGGCGGCCGTTGCTGGAGTGTGCGCAAAGGCAGCATCAATAATGAAAACGGTTCTCCGCAGCAAGTTGCCGCTTTTGATGAAGGATTGTATTTCAACGCTGGCCCGTCGCGCATTCCGCATCACCACAAACTTACGCTGCATTATTGTAAAGAATTGGGCGTTCCGCTGGAAGTTTATAACAATGTAAACGAAGCTGCTTATTATTTTGCAGAAGGAAAAGGGCCTTTATCCAACAAAAAAGTCAGGATCAGAGAAATTCAGAATGATGTGCGCGGTTATACTAGTGAAATGCTGGTTAAAGCCATCGACCACAACCAATTAAATACAGGTTTAACTAAAGAAGATACCGAAAAAATAGTCGAATTTTTGCGTGCCGAAGGTGGCTTGGATATTGATAAATTATACAAAGCATCGGATAGAAGAGGTTATACTGAAGCGCCGGGCGCTGGTTTGTTATCCGGAAAAGTTGCGGATGCTTACAAATTGCAGGACATGCTGCAATCCGGATTGATGGATCCTGATTTTTATAATGTTTCGCAATATGTGTATGAATTGCAGACCACGATGTTTCAGGCAGTTGGTGGAATGGATAAAATTGCGCAGGCTTTACGGCAAAAAGTAAACCCAATGCTGAAGCTAAACTCGGAAGTTACTTCGATACAAAACCTGCCTGAAGGTGTAAAAATTACTTATAAAGATGCGCAGGGAAGCAAGGAGATTACCGGCGATTTTTGCGTTTGTACATTGCCTTTGCCGGTTTTGAGCAACGTTAACAATAATTTTTCTTCGGATGTGAGCCGTGCCATTGACTATGCAGCTTACATCAAAACCGGAAAAATCGGCCTGCAGTTTAAGCGCAGGTTTTGGGAAGAAGATGAAATGGTTTATGGTGGCATCACGCACACTAACAACGAGTTAACCCAGATTTTTTATCCGAATTATGACTACCTCAGCAAAAAAGGAATTTTGCTGGGTTATTATAACTTCAATGATAAAGCAAAACTGGTGGGCGATTTGTCCATCAGCGAACGCGAAAAACTGGCTTTAACAAAAGGCACTTTAATTCATCCACAGTACCCAAAAGAGTTTGAAAAATCATTTTCAGTAAGCTGGCATAAAGTGAAATACAATGAAGGCGGCTGGGCAGTTTACACCAACGAACAGCGAAAAACAGTTTACGAATCTTTACTAAAACCTGAAAAACAGGTTTATTTTGCCGGCGAACATCTTACTTATTTAAACGCATGGATGGCCGGTGCTTTTGAATCTGCCCGAAGCACGGTGGCAGCAATTCATGCGCGGGCAACCGATCAGCGTGTTGCTTATCCGGCAACGAGTTCTAAAAGTTAAACAATTTTTACCCTATAAAAACAGCATCATGGCAAATCAGCTTAACAGACGTAACTGGATCAGATCCAGCGCATTAATGGCAGGCGGTATCGCATTTTTCTCCAATTCTGTTTCCGGCCTTCTGGCAAAACCAACCGGCAAATCCGTTATCAGCGGAACAAAAAGAAGTTTCACCATTTCCGAAGAAGCTTTAATGGCACAGGCACCGCCAACAATGAACATGAAGGCGCGTTTACTGGCCAATGAAAATCCGTTCGGTCCATCTGCCAAAGCTAAAAAAGCAATTGAAGCGGCAATGGACAGCAGCTATCAGTATCCGTTTATGTATTACGGGCAGCTGATTGATAAAATCGCCGCTTTTGAAGGTGTTGATAAAAATAATATTTTCCTGGATGCTGGTTCGTCGCCATTGTTGCTGGCTTCTGCCATTCATTTCAGCAAAAATAATGCTTCAATTATTACGGCTGATCCAAGTTATGATGATCTACCAAAAAAAGCAGAAGAAGTTGGCGGCAAAATTGTACACGTTCCGCTTACGGCCGATTACAAACTGGATCTGGATGCGATGGAAAAAAGCATTGATAGCAGCAGCAGCTTAGTGTACATCTGTAATCCGAACAATCCAACCGCAACCGTTTTGGATTCTGGAAAACTGAAATCTTTCTGCGAGCGTGTTTCTAAAAAAATTCCGGTTTTTGTAGATGAAGCTTATATTGATTATTTGCCAAATCCACAAGCCGTTACCATGATTGATGCGGTAAAAAAAGGTCAGAATGTAATTGTAGCACGCACGTTTTCAAAGCTTTATGGTTTTGCCGGTTTGCGTATCGGTTATATTGTAGCTCAGCCCGAAATGATCAAAACGTTATCCAAATATACACAAGGCTCGATGTCTGTTTCGGCTACAACCTTGCAAGCGGCAATTGCAAGTTATCAGGATCGCGAATTTTTAGATGATGCGCTGGCCAAAACGAAGGCTTCCAAGCAGTTTTTGTACGATACTTTGAAAAAAGAAGGCTACGATTACATTCCTTCTTCCACTAATTTTGTGATGTTTCAGCTGAAAATGGACGGACAAAAATTTGTAGCTGAAATGATGAAACGAAGTGTTGGTGTTAGATTCTGGAAATTTAACGATAAAGACTGGTGCCGCGTAAGCATTGGCCGCATGGACGAAATGCAGGCTTTTGCGGATGCTTTTAAACAACTATCCTAATATTGCTAAAAAATTTTATGCGCAGATTATTGCTTTTTGCCGGAGCGTTATGCTTCTTTTACCAGTCTTTTTCTCAGGCGGTAAACCCGCGGCCGATTACCATGGATGAGTATGTAAAAGCCAAAACTTTTACGGTAAAAGATCCAGATAACGATACTTACGTGAAGTTTGAAAATGCTTATATATTAGACCGTTATCGCCCAAAACCTTATTTTATTACGGGCGATGACGGTTTAAAAAAACGCATGGATTTATACAATCTGGTGGCAAAAGAAGGTTTGCAACAATTGGGTTTGATGATTTTTTATACTAACGAAAAAGGTAAGCATTATCAGGCGTTATTGCCAAACCAAACGGCCGATGGCAAAGTTTGGGAGCGTTATTTTGAAGATATTCATGCTATCGACAAAGAAGAAAAAAACTTTGTGCTGAAATTGTCTTACGTGCTTTCGCGTGAGTTTTCTTTCCAGGTTTTTAAAAATATCAATGGCGGAAAAAACATGAAAGACGAAGCTGGAACTTATGGCAGCGACATTTGCTTTCCCGGAACAGATTTGGTTACGATGGCAAACGGCAGTCAGAAAATGTTATCAACTGTAAAACCCGGCGATCAGGTTTTATCTATCGATCCGAAAACAAAGCAATCTACGGTTGTAAATGTGAAAGAGCTTTCTGTTCACGAAGCCAAAAATTATGCTTTAACACGTTTGGTTTTGATTTCTGCAGAAGAAAAAAACACCGATAAAAACAGTATCCGCTTAGCGGCAAAAGTTTTGGAAGCGACACCAAATCATCCGATGACGACTGTATCCGGACAGAAAAAAATTGGTGAAACTGAAATTGGCGAGCAGGTTTTGTGTTACAACGAAGCTAAAAAAGCTTACGAAACTTACACCGTTCTGCAAAAAACCGAAAAAGCAGGTGGTGTGCAAAAAGTTTACAACATTGTAGCCGGCAGCGGCAGTACGCTGATGATGAACGGCGTGATGGTGATGCAAAAATAATTTCAGCCCAAGTTTTACCTGATAAAAGGAGTATAATGAAAATTATACTCCTTTTATGTTTTCAGTTATTGAAGTTTGGTTTAGTATAATTTGCTTCATACAAAAGTAAGTTGCAACGAAAAGAAACATTAAATAACTTATAAGGTTATGCTACAATTATTCACATCCTGTTAAATATATGGCTTTAAAATCTGTACCTCCTTTTTATACCAAACTGGCAATGGTGCTTGTCAGTCTAATTGCGCTTGGCTTTTTGATCATTAATGGAAAAGAAATCCTTTCGCCACTAATTTTTGCCATGTTGTTTTCTATTTTGCTGCTTCCAGTGGCTAAATTTTTTGAAAATAAATGTCATTTGCCTCGCGGTGCTTCCTGCGGACTTTCAGTTATATTGCTGATTGCTGTTGTTGGCGGAATTTTTTACCTGGTAGGTTCGCAAATTAGTAACCTGGCCAGCGATTGGCCGCAATTGCGTGATCAGGTAACTACATCAATCAGTAATCTGCAGGATTGGATTGCCGAACATTATGACATCAACGCCAAAAAACAAATGACGTATGTACATTCTGCTACTTCAAAAATTTTGGCTGGCAGTACGGCTGCAATTGGTACAACGGTACTTTCGTTGTCGTCTATATTGCTGTTTTTAATTTTTATGCTGATTGATACCTTCTTCCTGCTGGTTTACCGCCGCTTATTAATGAAGTTTTTAGTAGCTGTTTTTAAGCAGGAAAATTCTGAAACCGTTTTTGATGTGGTAGAACGCATTCAATATATTATCCGCAAATACATAACCGGTTTGGTATTAGAGATGGCTATCGTTGCAACAATTGTGTGTACCGTTTTTTTAATTGGCGGTATTAAATATGCGTTTTTATTAGGTCTAATAACAGGTTTGTTTAATATTATTCCTTACATCGGTATTTTTACAGCGCTTTTATTAAGTGTTCTGATCACTTTCAGTACTGCAGCAATTGGCAAAGTGATACTGGTTTTAGTTACTATTGTTGCCATGCACTTAATTGATAGCAACGTTTTGTTACCG